>JAKMEV010000281.1:0-2748 GCA_022425785.1 Akkermansiaceae bacterium
GCTACGGGATGAACGACGGTATCTACCATCCCTTCTCTGAAGAGCGCTTTGCGGCCTATCAGAAAGGCGTCAACACCCTGATCGCCAAAGCAGACAAAGCCGGTTGTAAACTCATCCTCCTCACGCCTCCGCCCTTCGACCCTCTCGCTCCGGGCGCCCGAAAAGCTCTTGTCTCTTCGGATGCCTCTTCGTTTTCATGGACTTCCATCTACGAACACTATGACCGCGATGTCCTCACCCCTTATGCCGCCTGGATTGTCAAACAATCCCCTCGGGTCGAAGCGGTTGTCGATCTCCACACTGCCATCAACAATTTCCAACAAGCCCAGCGTCAGAAGAACCCCAGGTTCTCCCTCTCCAGCGACGGCATTCACCCTAACAAAACTGGGCATCGTGCAATGGCCAAAGCGATCCACCAAAGCCTCTTCGATGAACCTCTTCCCGAGCTCCCCGAGGACCTCGTCGACTTCTACCGCAGACGCCAAAGCGTTCTCTCCCCATCCTGGATGTCCCACATCGGCCACAAGCGCCCCGGTGCCAAAGCCGGTCTCCCCCTCCCGGAAGCGCAGGCCAGAGCGGCGCAGGTGCTGCGATAATTACTTCGGAGACCCCGTCGGAAGTCAGGAAATCCATGAGCTTTCGCGGCTAAAAGCTCTATTCCACTTCCCCGGCCTGCTTGCTCCTCCCCGACACCGGATTAACCCTCGCAACCACCTTTCCGGGAAGGGCGACCTCGTATTCGCCCAGCTTGGGATCGGGTCTGGGAAAATCAGTGCTCACAAACTGAGCTCCGCTGGCCAAAGCCTTGTCCCGGCGTTTCCCATCATTAGCCCGCGCTTCCTTCGTGTCAGTATCAGCACGGGTCCTCACCATGAACCCTTTACTCACGAGCGTTCGAATCTCATCGTAAGACCTCACCGGATCATTCCGCTTCATCCACGCGGCCGCCGGGTGCTCCCTGGCCACACTGGCGAACAAGAGTCTCTTTTCGAGAGTAGGATTCCCCTCCAAATAAATCTCCCGATGCTTCCCTTCGTTATCGAGGCAAAACATCACCTTCCCCCGAAGCAAATCCAATTCCGGCCATCCCTTCTTCAAAACCGCTTCTCTCAGGGATGCCGAATCACCCCGCACTAAATCGGGCGTGATCAACTTCTCCTTCCGGAACACTTTCAGGATTTCCTGTTCCACCGCTTCCATCTGCTTCCGGTCAAAAGGAATCGGCTTTGGCGCAAGCGGCATCTCCGCACGATCCTTCAATTCAATCAGGATCATGATCGGGACATGACGGGGATTCTTCGCCGACCATTTCTCTACCGCCTGCAAGGCTCCGGTCAAGGTCGGGTGCACCGTCCCCTCGTCAATCCCCGGCACATGGATCACCTTCATGCCTGGCTTTTTCATCTCTTCGCTCGTCCCAAAACGCCCCCCTTTCGGATCTGCGAAGATGTCCAACTCGAACTGCCGTAGCCCGGCTTCAAGCTGCTGATCCAAGGGCTTCCGTGAATACGCCCAAGCCTCTGCTCCCCGCTTACTAAAAAGCCCGATCAACTTAAGCTTACCGGCCGAAGGAGCGAGGTGGTAGGAATTGTGAGTTCCAATCACCTGGATCTCATTCAGCCGAATCCCCTCCCCGCACAGACCGTTGGTCATCAGGAATAGGAAACTACACATTCTCCCCAAGATCTTACTCATCCGCTTTAGTCTAGATGCCATCCTCCGAAAACTCGATCACAAATCATCACGCAACACCTCCATTCCAAGGGCCCTGATCTTGACCGCTCAGATCTGCCCAACAAGCTCTCGTTGGCGGAGATCGCCCTCCTTACCCAAGGGGGCTGGGTCGGCGCGACTTCCCCTGAGGACAAACTCTTCTTCAAGGTGCAATCCGCTCATTAACACTCCGCCCGTAATCCAAAGAGGCCGTATTCGATCTGTCGGATGCGGCTTTTATTCGTCCTCGTCACTCGAGGAAAAAACCGCCTAAGATCCCCAATCATGAAACGTAGACAGTTTGCCCACATCAGCAGTCTCGCTCTCGGAGGACATCTTCTCGGTCAGGACAAGAGCTCCGCACCAAAGAAGCTCCTTTCTCTCGGACTTGTCACCGACATCCACTATGCTGACAAGCCCCAACGAGGATCTCGCGCTTACCGGGACAGTCTGGCCAAAGCGAAGGAGTTTTCGGCTCTGTTCAAAGAAAAAAACCCCAACGCCATCGTCTGTTTAGGCGATCTCGTCGATGCCGCGCCCACGGTGGATGAGGAGCTTTCCTACCTCAAAAAAATTGTTCCCATCATGAACGAACCCGGCATTCCCTGCCACTATGTTTTAGGAAATCACTGTGTCGACACCCTGACCAAAGAGGAGTTTTTTCAACACGCCAAGACCGCCAGCAAATCAGGACACTATTCCTTTGATCTCAACGGAGTTCATCTCGTCATTCTCGATGCATGCTACACCAAGGACCTGAAACATTACGGCCGGAATAATTCCAAATGGAACGATCCCAATATGCCGCCGGAAGAGATTGCCTGGCTCAAAAAAGACCTCGAAGAGAACAAACTCCCCACTCTCGTTTTCGCCCATCAACGACTCGACCTCCCTCCTAAACACAGCTACGCCATCAAACAATGTCTCGAAGTCCGGAAGATCCTCGAGCACTCAAAAAATGTCCTCGCCGTTTTCCAGGGTCATAGCCACAAGAACGAACTCACGGTAATCAACAAGATCCCCTACTGCACGCTC
>JAKMEV010000284.1:0-2356 GCA_022425785.1 Akkermansiaceae bacterium
CGGCGGAGGGCTTGAACTCAACAGATACTTCATCACGTTGGTTCACCCGATAGGCGACCGCTGCTGAACCGATACCGTGATCATCCTGGACACGGGTTGCGAGGCTGATCGGACGACCAACCATCGCAACGAGATTCGATTCGGGCGAGGTCAGTTCAACCCGAGGCGCTTGGTCCGATGCAACCTGGAGATAGTAGCGTGGACTGGTAAAAGTGAACCCGTGTTCTTTATCCACCCACGAGAAACTGTAGCCCCGCGAGGCTTCCACCTCTTCTTCAATGACAAGCTGACGGCCGTCCTTGGTTACCTTGAGCGGAAGTGGCTCTTTGCCATCACGATTGAGCGCGGCCTCGCTGATCGTACCGTCGAGAGTGAGATCCCAATGGAGACGAGTGTTTTGTGGCACAGTCAGGGTCAAGGCCTCGACCGACTCGTCCGCGCGTTCAAGGTAAGCGGGAAATTCGAGCCCGACCTGCACGTTCTCGATTCGCGGTGCGTTGATTACCCGCACCTCGTGCCAATCACTGCGCGCGTCTCCCGCCTTGATGCGGTAGCTGAAATCACGGGAGGCTGAGGCCAGGGTGTATTCGCAACTGCCGTCGGTGATCTCGAGTTCCATTTCACGTGGGCTCCCCTTCCCCGTGCGGAGGAAAAGTTTTGCATGGCCGGGAACGACTCCGGACACGCCGACCCGGATTTGGGCGCGGTCCCCCTCTTTCACCACAAGGTCACCCGCTCCGAGATCGAGCTTGGTTTTTGTCGGGTAGGCGATCGAAGTCCAGGGCGTAAAGATACGGGCCAATCCTGCCGCAAGAAACGGCCCTCTGAGCATGGCGAAGACCAGCACCAACACGGCAAGAGACACCGCTATCCGAAGCGGAATCCGAAGAGCTTGAAAGTTGACAACCTTCGCGGGCTCCACCCCTTCGGCAGCGCTTTCGGCCTTGTCCCTGGTGGCTTCCAAAAGCGACTTCGAGGTCCCCGATGTTGCCTCGGTGCCCTCAAACTGCACCGCGGTGACGAGAAGGCTTTCAAGCCCCCCGTGCTGGGTTTCAATGTCCAGCGCAGCTTGCGTGGCATCGTAACGCCGGAGCTTCCGCCATCCGTGTTTCCAGGCTTGATAGAAGGACACCACCAAAAGGATCACCAGAACCACGGAACGCCCTGCACTCGGCAGATAGGCAAACCGGTCGATGGTCATCCCAATAAAAAAGAGAGGAATCCCCCAGCGGCACATCGCCAGAAAACCGGCGATAATGTGCTTGCGCTGCTTGCGTCGCCAGACGGCATGCAGGCACGATTTAAAAGAAGGCTCTTGAAAGGCGTTGGTCATGGCAGGTCGTGTCTTCTTCGGAGGATCCATTCGGCTCCCAGCAAGCCGACGAGGAGTAGGATCACAAGCCAATGATCCCACAGCGGACGCTCGGAGCGAACCGTGGTAGTCAACGGCTCGCCGTTTACGAGCGAAGCAAGGTTGGGAAGTTCGCGGACGCCAAGAGTGGCCCCACCAGTCAGATCGGCAATGCGTTGCAGGTTTTCAAGACGCATGTCGGTTTCCGTCAATTCCTGGCGAATGTCACTCACTTGGAATTCAGTAATACTTGAAACCTTGCGATCATTTTCGTTGGCCTCCATTCGGTAGCGTCCCGGCCCTGGCGGAGTGAAGTACCCTTCGTAGAGTCCGGGCTGTGAGCGATCCGGCTGTAACTTAATTTGCTGACTAGTGGCAGCTCCATCGAGCCCACTCACAACGACATCAAAGCCTGATTGCACCACCGGTTCAAAGTCGTCGTCGAGGACGTGGGCATAGAGCCGACCCTGGCTGCCGAAAAAATAGGACGAACGGTCGGTTTCAAGGCGGATGCGCTTATGCTCTCCCATCAGGCGCGAGAGCGTCATGAACTGAATGCACTGCGACCAGACCCGCCAGTGATACTTGTCACCGGTCTTATAACGCAGCCGCCACAGACGGTCCGAACCAATCGACATACACTTGCCCGTCCCATACCGCTGCCAAGCGACCAAAGGGTAACTCTGATCCCGCTCGGTGCTGTCGGAGAGCACCGCAAGCACCGTCGCGCCTGGCTTGGCAGACAACAGCGGCGGCAACTGATCCATCGGTGCCATCCGGCTCCAGATGCGATCATTTAAATCATCTTCATTCTCCAGCGTCATCACCAGACTGCTTCGGCCCTCGGGAGTGAGGACGGGATAGACCGATTCAGAAACCTCTGCCCACTTTTCATCAGGGTCAAATCTGACCGGGAGCATGGTCTGCACAGGAGTCCCCTGATAAGAACCCGGCGAGTGCATCGGACCACAAAGCATCAACAGTGAGGCGCCCCGGTCCCGGATA
>JAKMEV010000286.1:0-5355 GCA_022425785.1 Akkermansiaceae bacterium
CGGCGGAGGGATTGGTCCAGCGGAAGAGAGGCTCGCCTCCCATGTTGCTCTGCCCGCGAGGATAGAACTTCAGAAAAGTTTCTCCGCTGAGGAAAGATGTTAGATCTTCGGTGAGCCAGCCCCCGCCATTGAAGCGGGTATCGACGATGAGGCCGTCCTTGTCGGAATGGTGACCAAAGACGGAGGCGTAGGCGTCGCGGAAGCCGCTGTCGTTCATTTGGCGAACGTGGACCCAGCCGAGCTTGCCACCGGAGAGCTCTTCGCTTTTCTTGCGCATCCTTTTGACCCAACGGCGGTAGAGGAGTTCTGATTCTTCGCCGCCGGAAATGGGACGGATCACTTCATCCCAACGCTTGCCCTCGGCGGGGTTGAAGAGGGAGAGGAGGATACGTTCGCCAGCGATGCGGTTGAGGCGCTTGAAATGATTCTCGCCAGCCTTGATCGCTTCGCCATTGATCTTTTCGATGATGGTGGCGGTGGGGATTTTTGTGTCGAGAAGATCGAGCGGACTCCGTGGGATGACTTCGAGAATGCGAATCCCGGGACCCTGGTGATTTAGGTCGTGGTAAATGCCGAGCGAAGCGGTGGAATCGCCAGTACTAAATGACGGGCGGTAGAAACAACCGGTGTGCGAGGCGTCGAGTTCGCCGAGCATTTCGCTGACCATTTCGGCGAAGTCGTAGTTGTTGTTAATAGCGGGGAGGAACTTCCTGTATTCCTTGCCATAGAAATCCCAATCTGCCCCGTGGAGATCGGTTCGGTGGAATTTCTCGCGGACCTGCCGCCAGATGTGCTGAAACATTTCCGTGCGCTCGGCGGCGAGGTCAAAAGTGATTTCTGAATCGTAGGAGAGGGACTTGGATTTACCATCCCCGGTGCCAATCTTGTGAAGGCTCCCTCCGGCCAGAACGAAGATGTTTTTTCCGTCCTCGCTGATTTGAATGTCAGTGGATCCGCTGCCGCCTGCACCGCCGAGGCTGGTAAGGAGCTTGGTTTCTTTCTTATAGAAATCGTGGGACCAAATCTGAAATTTCTTACGTTCGCTCCCCATGTAGAACACCGTGCGCCCGTTGGGAGCCACGACAGCTCCTTCGAGATTGGTGGAGTGAATCGAGAGCCGTTCGATGCGGTCCTCAACACCTTCGGGATCGAGCTTCTTTTTCTCTTCGAAGAGCTTTTCCCAGTCTTCGTCTTCGATTTCGTCGCGCTCGGCCTCGGTGAGTTGAAAGAGTCGATGGGCGCGGTTGGTTAGGAAGCCGGCGTAGATGTCGAGTTCGCTGCCCCAGCTTCCGTGTGATTTTTTGCCGTGGCGATTGGAGATCCAAAGGGCGGCTTCGCCATTCCAGGCCCACTGGGGAGCCATGTCGTAGTAACCGTTCCGGCTTAGGTCAATGGGTTCGGATTTACCGTCGGCGGCGACCAGGAATACGTTCTCGGTCCAACGTTGTTTTTGAAGAAGCATCGTGAGGAGGTTCTTACTGTCGGGCGACCAGGAATACTCGATATCGCCATCGGAGTAGGAATAGGAACGACTACCGTCGTGCAAGGTGGTGCTCGTCTTTTTCTCCACATCATAAACGCGGAGTTGCACACGGTCCTGAAGGTAGGCGATCTGTTTGCCGTCGGGCGACCATAGGGGCTGGAATGTTTCATCGTCTCCGGCGAGGAGGGTTTCCTCCGTGAGGGTCGTGGAGAGATAAAAGCTCTTCTCTTCGTCACGCGCGATGCTGGTGGTATATAGGTTCCAGCTGTTGTTGCGCTCGGAAGCGTAAACGAGTTGGCGTCCTTCGGGATGGAAACTCACCGAGCGTTCCTGCTCCGGAGTGTTGGTGATGCGCTTGGTGGTCTTGTGATCGATTGAGGTTACGAAAATCTCTCCCCGGGCGATGAAGGCAATCTCGTTACCCTTCGGTGAAACAACCATCTCGGTAATCGAATTCGAGAGCTTGACCATTTCGGAGTTCGTTTTGTCGTCGGTCTGAATTGTGACACGGATTTTTTTCGGTGCTTCGTTACCTTTTTCCTGCACGAAGATGTTTCCGTGATGGCTGAAGGCGATCTTTCGGTTTTTGGATCTGCTAAGGAAGCGAACAGGGTGCTTGTCGAAAGTGGTGAGCTGTTTTGGCTTGGCGTTCTTTTTAATCGAGCTTTGCCAGATGTTGAAGCATCCGCTTTGTTCGGAGAGGTAGAGAAACTCCTTATTGTCAATCCAGACGGGATTACGGTCCTCGCCGACGAAGTTAGTAATCTTGCGATGTGATTTTTTGTCACAGTCGTAGAGCCAGACGTCCCGGGTGACTGAGGAGGTGTGGTGCTTGCGCCAGGGGTCTTCGTAGCCTTTGCGGTCGTGGTAGAGGAATTGTTTTCCGGAAGGGGAGAAGTTGACGTTTTCCGAAGGGATCGCGAGGAGCTTGGTGATGCGGCCGCCATTGACAGGAGCGAGATAGGTTTCGCCCACGCGGCGATTGGGAATATCGAGGGATTCCGGAGCGTCGATGCGGGTAGATTCGAAAATGACTTTCTTTCCGTCGGGCGTAAAGGACGTCGGGATGTCGTTTTGGGAATGGAAGGTGATTCGCTTGGCCTTGCCGCCTTTTGCTGAAATGAGAAAGACGTCGAAGTTGCCGTGCCGATTGGAGGCAAAGGCGATCGATTTTCCATCGGGTGACCAGACCGGGTGGTAGTCCCGCGCAAGGTGTTGGGTCAGGGAGCGTGCTTCGCCACCGGAGGAGGGGACTGTGTAAAGGTCCGCGCCGTGCGTGAAAACGATCGTTTCGCCGTTGGGAGAAATGGCAGGATAGCGCAGCCACTGGGGAGCGGCTTGGGCAAGCCCAAGAGTGGCAGCGAGAAGAGTGATGATTCGCATGCCGCAGCCTTTCAAAAACGTGGCGAGACCGGAACCACAAAAGTATTCTTTTCTCAGCAGCAGCGGCTCACTTGGCGATCGGTTGTGAGAGGCGAAGGTAGGCGAAGAGGTTTCGAAGGGCGGTGTCGTCGAGGCCGTTGAGGAGGCCGTCGGGCATGAGGCTGCGGCCGACGGGTTTTAAGGCGCTGATTTGTTTTCGGGGAATGGTGAGGTCCGTTCCGTCAAATCCCCGCAGGACAATGCTGTTTTGATCCTCGTCGGAGAGGAAGCCGCTGAGGACTCGCTTGTCGCTGGTTGTGACAACGACGTTTTCATAGCCTTCGCGAATCTCGGCGTTGGGCTCAAGAATACTCACGAGCATCGTGCCGAGATCGTCGCGTTGATAGCGGGTGAGGTCCGGGCCGACATTGCCGCCTTTGAAGAAGAGTTTATGGCAACTTCCGCACCGGGCGGTGAAAATGGCTTCTCCGGCGTAGGGATCTCCGGGGCGCTCGGCGAGAATCTTTTGCAGGGCTTCGGAGCGGAGGGAGGGGGTTGGTTTTTCGGTTTTAGGGAAGTGCTTCAGAAGTAAGGAAGACACGGCTTTGTCATCGTGAAGCGCGAGGCGGGTAATGAGGTCGGGTGGGATTTGATCTGGAGCGATGTTTTCTAAGAGAGTCGTTGCCCAAGTGGGACGGGAGGAGAGGAGGTTCAAGGTGGAGGCTTGCAGAGATGGGGAAAGCTTGGGGTGAAATTTCACGAGGACCTCTCCGATCTCTTTGTCTTCGTAAATTTGCAAGGCGGTGACGGCGGCGCGCGGGAGGTTGGGTTCGTCTGCTGAGATGATGAGTGTGAGGAGTTGCTTCCAGGCTTCAGAGGTTCCTTGATAGCTTCCGAAGGCTTGGATGGCGGCGAGTCGCTCTGCTTGCGGGGCTTGTTTGTTGGTGAGTAATTCGAGACCCTTGGCGAGAGCTTGTGGCTCGCCACTTCGGATGCGCATGGAGAGTGATGATTTGTCCAACTTGAGAGTGAGTTCGTCGGGGAGTATGGGAACGGTGCGACCTTCGAAGGCCTTCTCGAATCCTTTGGTGAGCGCGGCGCGGCCTGCTTCATTGGGAGCGAGTTCGAGGAGGCGGGCGCAGTTGAGGAAATCGCGGCGGGATCCGGCCTCGGCGAAACGGCGCATGAGTCGTGGGGCGATTTCGTTTAGGAATAAAAGCGAGGACCAAAGCTCCTTGTTATTGAGGGTGGCGATGACAGTTTCAGAGTGGTTTTCGCAGTGTGCTTCCACGACATGCCAAGCCATGAGCGGGATGAAGGGATCGTTGAGGTGATTGGGTTGGGAGATGATCTGCTTGGCGAGGGCGAGGGACTGTTTGGGTGGTAGACGACTTGCGGTAGAGAGAATCTGGCATTGGACCTCGGCGGTTTCTCTTCCGGTGCGCGATAGGATTTGAGCGAAGAGATTCGGCTCAATTTTTTTGTCGTCTCCAGAGAGTCTGATGATCCAGGCCCGAACCATTGGAGCGGGGTGGTCGAGGTAGTGAATTGCGGTGCTAGCGCTCAGTTTTCCTATCTGATGGAGAATCCAAAGAGCCTCCAAGGCAGGATGGGAATCATTTCCCTCAAGGAGAGTCTTCAAATGTGGAACGAGGTAGGGATCTGCTCGTTGGGCCAACAAACGAACGGCGGTTTGGCGGTGCCAAAGGTTGTCGTGGGTGAGGAGGGTGAGAAGTTCCGAGGTTGATTTCGCCTCGAGGTTTCGATCCTTAAGGAGTGGTGAGTTCTCTCCCTTGAGGCGATAGATGCGTCCGCTGTTGGGGTCGATCTGGCCTTGGTAGTTTTGTCCATGGGCGATGTATTGTTCGCGGAAGTCGGAGAAGATGACGCTGCCGCAAGGAGCATTGGCGAGATAAACGGGGCGGAAGGTAAGGTCTTTGCTGCGAAGCGGGAATCCGGTGTCGGTGGTTTTAAAAGTGCTCCCGGTCGGGATGCGATTGGAGGAGATCAAGGTATGGTGCAGGGGATCGACACTGAGAAATTGTCCCTGCATACGGGAAGGAAGAGCGGGGGCATCGATACAGACTCCGATGTGGGAAAAGCGCGGGATCGAGTTGGTGCTCGCCATCATGGTTAGTTCTCCAAAAGCGAATGGATTGGGTGGCGGCCCGAACTTGCCGGGGTTCTTTCCTTGCTTGAGATACTGACCGTTTTGGATGAAGTGAAAGCCGCGTGTTCCGGCGCCATTGTGTCCGCTAAAGAGTCTCCCTTCGGCATCAAAGTGCAGGCCGAAGGTGTTGCCACCGCCGTCGGCAAAGACTTCGAATTCTCTCGTTCGGGGATGATATCGCCAGATGATGGGGCCTTCGTTGTAGGTCGGTGGATCATCGTAGCCGGGTCGTGTCACGCGGCTGGTCGTGGTGCTCCCTTGTCCACCGTAGAGCCAGCCGTCGGATCCCCAGGCGAGACCATTGGCCACGCTGTGGGTGTCTTCGAGCCCGAAACCAGCA
>JAKMEV010000575.1:0-3374 GCA_022425785.1 Akkermansiaceae bacterium
ATGTTGGGAATTGGAACCCAGGGAAGCTTGCGGGAGCCGCTGCTGGGTATGGCGGAAGAGATGAACGAGCGTCGGTTGAATTCTGATGCGCGTGTGATTGCAATGGATATCCCTACGGGTCTGGATGCTGACACGGGCGGGGAAGGAGCAGTTTTCGCGGATCTGACTCTGACCGTGGGAATTCCCAAATTAGGGTTGGTGGCAGATTCCGCGACGGATTTTGTCGGGCGTTTGGAGCTAATCGAAGTGGAGGAATTGCCTCTACCCGAAGAGGGTGATCGGCTCATCTCCCGTCAATTTCTTCCGCCTCGTCCGTTTTCTTTTCACAAAGGACAAGCCGGTCGGGTAGGGATTATTGCGGGATCTCCGGGCTTGTTGGGTGCGGCGGCCTTGGCGAGTCAGGGGGCATTGAGAGGAGGCGCGGGTCTGATCACTTTGTGGGCGAAAAAGGAATTGCGGTCTGACTTGAGGGCAATGGTTTCTTCCGAGGTGATGATTCGGGAGTTGGGAGACGATTGGGCTGAGGTGTTGGAGATGAAGCCTGATGCCCTGGTGATTGGGCCTGGGTTGGGGACTGATTGTTCGGATTCGTTGTTTCGTTTATTGGAGAAGAATCAACTTCCAACGGTTTTGGATGCGGACGCATTGAATCTGATCGCCACTCACGAGCGACAGGATTTGTTAGGCGCAAATATAATGGCAACGCCTCATCCAGGGGAGATGGCGCGGCTTCATTCAGTTGAGGGTGCCCGCGCCGAAATTGCCCGATCGTTTGTTGAAGCCTTTCCCGCGACCTTGCTATACAAAGGGGCGAGAACAATCGTGACCCGGAAAGGGGAGCCTTTGTTTTACAACACAACGGGAACCCCTGCGATGGCCACCGGCGGGCAGGGGGATCTTCTGTCCGGGGTGTTGGGCGCGTGCTTGGCCGGAGGGCAGGATCTGCTCTCTGCAGCTTGTCAGGGGGCGTGGCTGGCCGGGCGGGCCGCCGAGTTGGCGCTGCTCGATGGAGAAAGTGAGCGGTCACTGACTCCGGGTGATGTGGCGCGCCATCTTGGCCACGCTATGAAAGGGTGAGACGCTCGTCGGACTCGAGAAGGCCTTCGAGATTATCCCAGCCGTTTGCGGTCTGAAGATTGAAGACGGTGAGGTAGAGAGTGACCAATTTGGCATCATGAGCGTCGAGGAGAGCTTCGATGGTAGCCTTGAGTTTTTCGTCATCGAGAACTTCCGGAAGAGTTCCTTCCACGGATCCTTCGCCATCATGCTCGATGCCCATGCCGTCGCAGAATCCGATCAGGAGTTCTTTTTGACCCTTCATAAACCAGACCTGGAGGAGGTGTTCTCCGATGGTGTCGCTGGTCTTGAACTTAAGGGTTTTGTGCATCCAGGCGATTTGATCAACGACGGATTTCTTTTCGACAAAAATGGGACGGAGCTTGCGATTCGCGGCGAGACTGGCGACGGCGGTTTTGTAGAGTCGGCGGTCGTTCTCCCGGAACCACTTGAACATGTCAGAGATGAGGGCGGGATCGATAGTCTGGTAGATTTCGTATGAGTTCACGATGTGTCTTGTTGCGAGCGAGTCAACACTCCGCAATCCTGATGGCAAGCGCAAAGGCAGACTTCAGCGGGTGGGCGGATTGTTGACTTTTGCGGTGACGGGATCATCTTGCGGACATGAAAAAAATCCTCATGGTTTTGGCGACCTCGGTATTGGTTTCTTCAGCTGATGACTGGCCTCGTTGGATGGGCGAAAAAGCAGACGGGTTTTGGCGTGAGGAGGGTGTTCGAAAAGATCTTCCTGAAGGCGGAGCGCCGGTAAAATGGCGTGTTCCGGTTGGTTGGGGATACGGAGGACCTGCGGTGGTGGGCGATAGCGTATTTCTTGGCGATTACCAAAGGAGTAAGGGTTCTTTGCTGAATAGTCCGAATAAGGCGGTGACCTGGGAAGGGAAGGAGCGTCTGCTCTGTCTCGATGCTCAAACGGGGAAGCAGAAGTGGGCTTACGAAGTGGACAGGGAGTATGAGTTGTCCTACCCCGGCGGGCCACGCGCGACCCCGACGGTTGTCGATGGCTTGGTTTATTTTTTAGGAGCGATGGGGCACTTGGCCTGTGTTGATGCGAAGAGTGGAAAACTGATTTGGGAGAAGGATTTTCAGAAGGATTTTGGAGCGCCCCTTCCGATCTGGGGCTTTTCGGCGCATCCTTTGGTTGCGAACGGCACCGTGTATTGTGTTGCTGGAGGTGATGGTAGTGTTGCGGTTGCTCTGGATGCCAAGACAGGTGAGGTGAAGTGGAAAGCGCTCGATGCACAGAGCCAAGGCTATTGTCCCCCCTCGCTTGTGGAAGCTGGTGGCGTGGAGCAGTTGATCATTTGGCACGCCGAGGCTTTGAATGGGCTCAATCCTGCCACGGGAGAATTATACTGGAGTCTTCCCCTGAAGCCAATTTACGGCATGTCGGTGATGACTCCACGGATGGTGGGTAACAAGATGTTCGCTTCGGGAATTGGCCGGGTAGGAGCGATGGTGAAGCTGGATGAAAAGAAACCGAGGGCGAGCTTTCTCTGGAAGGGGAAACCCAAAACCGCGATGTATTGCTGTAACAGTACTCCCTTGATTGTGGACGGAGTGATTTATGGTTCGGACATTCGGACCAGTAGTGTGATTGCTGCTTCGATGGAGGACGGAAAGAGATTTTGGCAAAGTCAGGAGCCCTCAATGGCTGAAGACCATCGCAAGGGTGGGGGGAGTCATGGAACGGCATTTCTCACCTTTCACGAAGAGAACAAGCAGTTCTGGATTTTTGGAGAAATGGGTGATCTCATTTTGGCTGAAATGACCAAAGAAGGGTATAAGGAGTTGGGACGTCAGCATTTGTTGAAGCCTACCAATGAAGTCTTTGGTCGTCCGGTAGTTTGGAGTGGTCCGGCTTTTGCTGGAAAGAGCGTCTACGTTCGCAATGACGAGGAACTCGTGAAGGTGGACTTGACCAAGTAGCGCCTAGGCGAAGTCGAAGTTTGAGAGGTCCTGGACGTCGACGAGGCCAACGACTTTTTGTTCGCCGTCGGTCACAATAACGTCATCAATGCGGTTGTCGCGAATGATTTTGACGACGTTAACCGCGAGTTCGTCGTATTGGATGGAGACGGGGTCTTTAGACATGCGGTTCTGGACGAGGTCGTCGCCAATCTCGCGATTCTCCTGGTAACCGCGGACGAAGTCTCCGTGGGTGAAAATTCCGAGAAGTTTTTTGTTTTGGTCGGCGACTGCAGCTGCTCCCGAGCGAGACTTGAGCATGGCGAGGACAGTTTCTTGCACGGTGGTTTCCGGAAGGACGACGGCCAGATCGGCGTCGCACCGCATGATTT
>JAKMEV010000017.1:0-3044 GCA_022425785.1 Akkermansiaceae bacterium
CCTATATTCCCATCCGGCCCCACCGTCATAAATCCGGAACTCATTTCGAAAGCCACGAAACATCGACCCCATTGAAAAACGACTTACGGGATCGAACCCGGCCATTCGCGCGAATCGTCCGGCCGAACTACTAAACCGAACAGAGCGACCAGATCCCGACTCCGATCTCAATACTCCCATCAAAGTTTGAAAGCGATTCCTCGCAAAGGCATCCAGGGAAGCATCATACATTGTTGCCACCATTTCCGCGACCGCCGCCTCGCCGCCTGCTCCTTCGACCACCGCCGTCCAGGTCTCCTTCGCCCCGGGTTCCAGCTTCGACACGATATGCTCCCAGCGCAGTTTTAATTCCTTACTCGTCCACGGTACTCGGATCACCCGTTGCATTTGGTGCAGCCTGTTCATCGTCACCTGGCGAATCACCACGGTGATCCCACCGCGATTCGCTTCCTTGATCGGATAGGTAAACATCTGTTGCGTCCGATCCTCCGCGGACCACTCACGCTTGAGCAACTTGCGGTTCTGATACCACTCCACGCAAGCCCGCGCTTCCTCGTGTCCACTGCCCCATAAGACCGAAACCGAATTCCCCGGCTCCACCGACCACGAGGGTGCGCTCGTATGGAAAGGCCTCTTTGTTGGGAAATTTTTTCCGTCCGGATTCACGACTTCGATTCCCAAAAGCGCCTGAATCTTTCGCCCGTTCGCATCCTTCGTTTCAAAAACCAATCGGTAAGCTCCAGCATCCAACTGAGCTTTCACCAGGGCCTCTCCCTCCTCATCCGTCTGCACCTCAAATTCCTTTACCACCCCACCGGGCCCCCAGCGATTTGGATCAATCGAGACTTCGCCCCTCGTTGCCCGCGGACACACCTCCGGTTCCTTGAGTCGGTGGATCTTAACTACTCCCGTCGCCTTCCGCCCGTCACCGTCGAGTGAGGTCGTCCGAATTGTGAATTCCAATTCTTCACCCGACTCCAACCAATCGGCAGCCGAAAGGGAGGCCTTCAAACTGGTATAGCCCACTGACAACCGCTTGGTCGCCGACCGGGTTTCCCCCGCGCCGCCGGTCACATCAGCCACAATCGCATACTCAAAAATCGGCTCCAGGTCTTCGCTCACCGACTTGTCAGCTTGCGCCACAAAGGAAATCATCACCGAGCCATCTGCCCCGGTTTCGGAAATGCCATGCGCGATTTCCTCCGTCCTCGATTGCACCGGACTCACCCACCAACACCACCGGGTCCACGCCGGATACCTCGGAGTCCGCCTCACCCGCCAACTCACCTTGGCCCCATCAACAGGCGCACCTGTGTAGGCCTCGGCCCGCACCTTCACTTTGACTTCCTCGCCGAAAGTAGCCGGCTCCTTGGGCGCATCAATTTCAGTGAAAAACTTCGGTCGCTTGTATTCCTCCACCCTAAAATAGGCATTCCCACTTTCTCCATTCAAAGAAATGCGACAACGCCCCAGGACACTCCCGGTCGGTGCCGTGAAGGATCCCGAAAACGAACCCCGCTCGTTAGTCACGATTTTCAAATTCGCAATCTCCTTCCGGTTAGGATCCTTGAAACTCACTGTCCCCTGCTTCTTCTTTTGCAGTTCATATTTTTTCTTGGAGTGGTTTCGCGAATACCAGATCCCCTTGAAGTGCACCGTCTGCCCCGGGCGATAAAGCGCCCGGTCGGTGAAGAACACGACCATCCTCTGATCCTTCTCTTCCCGAATCCGACCACTCCCCGAATAAATACGCCCCACCGTGCGCTGAAAGCCTCGGCTCGCGACCACCAAACACTGTCCGTTCTCCTTTTTTGGAAAACGAAAATACCCCGACTCATCCGTCTTTGTTTTTTCGCTGATCAATCCATTTTGCACCCTCACCCACGCCCCGACCTCAACTCCCGCCAACGGTGCTCCGGTCACCGCATCCACGACATGACCATCCAGGCCACCACCCCTCCGGCTCGCCAAGGTCAAGGCGAGAGGCGTAACATGCACACCCACCACCGACACGGCATTATTCTTCATCGAAAAATTCTCATCCGCGCTCGCGACCAAGACATGATAACCATCCGGGAGGTCCTCTGGAGCTGCCAGGGAAACATTGTGCCCCTTGAACTCACCCTTATCAACCAGCTCATGATCCCATGCTTTCACCGGCTCCCCCTTGAGCATCGCCGGCAGCCCGTTTCTTTGATCAGGCAAAGGGTCCCTCCCCACCGTATCCAGACTTGGCTTGAAGGCCACCGAATAGAGGCGAAACCAAACCCGCTTCAAATTTCGATGCGAAATACGTATTTCCTCTCCCGCCGGAGTCCAATGGGTTTCCGTCGAAAGCGTCAGTTCCTTCCTCTCCATCCGCTGCACTTCGTTGCGGCAAAACTTCCCGAATGGATGGTCAGGAAAGGCCTCAACCCCTGCTTGATAAACTCCGTGAGCTTCTTTGGTTTCCTCCTGTGACTCCAGAATCCCACCCAGATCAACCCGGGCCCAGGCACTGATTGGGTGCTGCGCATGTTGCTCGATAAATTTCCTCAGAGCCTTCTCAAATCCCGTATCATCATCCGCCGCAGCGGCCGCCCATCGCAATCTCTCAAGGTCGGCCAATAAAAAGGCATCCTGACGCTCATCACCTCGATGAAAAACCAGCAGCTTCTGAACAATTTCCAGCGCGCGCAATTTTGGTGACTCCTTATCCTCGGTCTCCGGCTTCCACGCGAGAATCTCCTCAACCGATCCAAATACCGGGGCATCAGCCTCAATCACAAAGGCCCCCACCGGACGTGAAACCGCCACTTCTTCCATTGAATAAAATCCCAGCGCCTGGTGCGCCACAAAATCGAACATCGTGGGACGCCACTCGTCACCCAATTTCCCCTCCGTCAACAATTCAGAAATCTTCCCAACCGGCATCTCCTGCAAGGCCGCTTCGTCCGCCAGAGCCAACTGCATCCGTTCATCGATCTCCAAAAGAATCCGCGCCAGATCCCAGGTCTCCAAATCATCGCCGACCGCTTCCCCGGTCGAACTCCGCCGCGCAAACC
>JAKMEV010000290.1:0-10825 GCA_022425785.1 Akkermansiaceae bacterium
CGGGATAGAAGACATCGGCGGCGAGTTGCTCGCGAATGAAGCGGCTCCAGGGAATGTCAGCGTTCAATCTTTCAATCACATAGTCGCGAAACCGCCAGGCGTTGGGGCGTTTGACGTCGTGCTCACAACCGTGGGAGTCGGCGAAGTGAATGACGTCGAGCCAATGCCGCGCCCATCGTTCGCCGTAGTGAGAGGACGCGAGGAGTTGATCGACAAGATTGGCGTAGGCTTGTGGATCATGATCGCGAGCGAAGGTCTCGACTTCTTCAGGAGAGGGGAGGAAACCGTGAAGATCGACATAGAGTCGTCGAGCCAAGGCGGTCCGATCGGCGCGAGGCGTGGGTGTTAATTGTTCTGTTGAAAGTCGCTGTTGAATAAAGGCATCGATGGGATGTTGGTCTCCTGGAAATTCAGGAGCGACCAGTTTCTTTAAAGACCACCAATTGGTGTCGGGAAGGGAAGAGGTTCCTTTGCGCGGATCGGATGCGCCACGACGAACCCATTCGATGAGGGTTTCGATCTGCTCGGGCGAGAGCTGCTTTTTGGGTGGCATCTCATAGTCCGGGTCGGCGTAGCGAATCGCTTTGATCAGAAGACTCCCGTCGGGCTTTCCCGGCATGATTGCGGGCCCGCTATCTCCTCCATTTTCCCAACCGCTTCGCGAGTCTAGAGTGAGCCCGCCCTTCATCTTTCCTGCGTCGTGCGAGTGGCACTTGAAGCAGTGTTCTTTCAGGATGGGTTCGACTTTCTCGGAAAAGAATTCGGTGCCCTGTAAAAACGAAGAAACCAGGAAAAATGCTGTGAGTGGTAAGTTGCTCATAATCCCGAATCTGTTCAGGAGTGGCGCAAATTTAGGGTAAGAGATCGAGCATGAAATTTCCTGATGCGAGCTACTGCTAGGAATTTGCTTTTAGAGGAAAGTCCGTGAAGAACGAATTTGGGCGGAATACATGGGGGAGAAAGGGGGGGGATGTTGTCTAACGACAGGGGAGTTGCGTGGGCTAGATGGAAGTTATTGTAGATCTGATCCGGACCTAGAATTTTCTGTTGCCCATTTGTTGCCCAAATTTTCCTCATTTGGGGGCGTTTTTATGCCTTTTCGTGCCAAAAACAAAAAAAGAGCGCCCTCGTCGCTGGGGAGCCCAATACCCTATATATCAGGGGTTAATATGGCAGAGGGGGTGGGATTCGAACCCACGGTACCTTGCGGCACGCCGGTTTTCAAGACCGGTGCATTCGACCACTCTGCCACCCCTCCGCGATGCGCGAAAGATTCTATGGATTCCCGGATTTGGCAAGACACAAATCAGCTCAAAGGTGACTTTTAAAGCCCTCTGCTTTTTCGGAGGTGTGCGATGATCCCGGCGGAGCCGTCTTCGATGAGATCGGCGACGAATTCGAATCCTTCGTCACCTCCATAGTAGGGGTCGGGAACTTCTGTTTCCTTGTGCTTGGTGCAGAAGTTAGTGAAGCAGTGGACTCGCTTACGCTCATCGTCGGAGCGGGCCTGGGAGATGATATTGCGATAATTATCATCGTCCATGGTGAGAATGAGATCGAATTTGTCAAAATCGGCAGGAACAAATTGACGGGCACCACCAGTGACTTGGTAGCCACGATTGCGCATTGCTTTGGTCATGCGCGCATCGGGGCTCTTCCCAATGTGATAGCCAGCAGTTCCGGCGGAGTCGCAAGCGATGCGGTCAGATAGACCGGATTCCTCCACCTGGTGGCGAAAGATGTTTTCCCCGGCCGGTGAGCGACAAATATTTCCAAGGCAGACGAAGAGAACGTGACAAGGTTGTTCCATGAGCGATGCTAGGGCTGAGAGCGTTGCGTTGACAAGGCGAAGCAATTTAGGAAATCTCCTTCATGAGTGAATACGTGGTTGATCTCTCCGGGATTCGAAAAACCTATAAGGGCGGAGTTGAGGCGCTGAAAGGTGTCAATTTGCAAGTCCCCAAAGGATGTATCTATGGATTGCTCGGGCCAAACGGTGCCGGGAAGAGCACCATGGTGAAGATTCTCACTACTTTAATTCGTTCGTCGGGGGGGACCGGGACGATGTTGGGTCGGCCAATTGGTGATCGTCAGGTGCTCCGTCGAGTTGGCCTCTTGCCGGAGCATGCGCAGTTTCCTGATTACCTCACCGGACGGCAGGTGATCGAGTTTTCCGCCGGGCTCCAGGACGTTCCCCAGCGCGAAACCCGAGAGCGGACAGACCGTTTGCTAGAACTTGTCCAGATGAGTGCTGATCAGGGCCGAAAGATTAAGACATACTCAAAAGGAATGAAGCAGCGCATTGGGATTGCCCAGGCCCTCGTGAATAATCCTGAGATTGTCTTTCTCGACGAACCTACTGATGGAGTGGATCCAGCGGGCCGGAAGGATTTCCGGGAGATTGTTAAAAAATTGCGCAAGGAAGGATGCACCGTGTTTATCAACACCCATATCCTTTCTGAATTGGAGCCCATCGTGGATCGGGTCGCGATTATGTCGGGGGGAGAAATTCGAGGAGAAGGGGTGTTGGAAGACCTTCGTTCAAAAAAATCTGGATACTTGATTGGGTTTAGAGGTTCGCTTTCGTCCGCCACCCGCCAGCAATTTGAATCAGCTGGATTTTCTTGCGAAGCAGGTTCGGTATCAATTCCTTCCACCAAAGCCGAGGCGGCCCAGCCGGTGCTCGATCAGTTGCGTGAAGAAGATCTTACCGTCACTCAAATGCATGTAGAGACCCAATCTCTGGAGGATCTCTTTATCGGAATGGTCGATGGTGCAGTCGATTCAAATCGTCCAACTCCACCCAAAAATTAAATATGAAACCATTTTGCACCATACTCCTTGAGTCTTTCCGGGGTTTGAAATCACAATTAATATTTTGGATCACCTTGGGCCTTTCCTTTTTTGTTGCGTTGATTTTCTTGTCGATTGGGTTCGATGACAAAGGTCCAACTTTTTTCTTTGGGATGACCGGATACGCGAATGAAGCCCTTGGAGCAAATGGCTTCGCACGCTCCTATTTCTACAAGGAGATTTTCAGTTTTTGGATAGCGGGAGTCTGGTTGACCTGGATTGCGACAATCTTAGCCCTGATTTCTTGCGCGCCAATTCTTCCCAACACCATGACGGAAGGCGGTGCTGGAATGGTGATGACAAAGGGCGTGTCTCGCCTCGAGATTTTCGCAGCCAAGCTTGTTGGCAGCCTCTTCTTCGTTTTAATTCAAGTTGGTCTATTTGTCCTCATCGTTTTCGTGGCCTTCAAGTGGCGCTTGGGGGAATGGCATCCCCAATTATTTTGGTATATCCCTGCGGTTCTACTCATATTTACGAGCCTTTATTCTTTTTTGGTCCTTATCGCTGTGAAAACCAGATCGGTGCTAACGGCACTCCTTTTAACATTCCTGGTCTGGGGTGTTTCTGGATTGCTCGGGCGAGTTGAAGAAGGAATGAGGGGGATGATTGTGATGACCGAAAATGGATATTTTGATGATTTTCATGCCGAGGAAAAGATTGCCGAAACAGAATCGGAAGAATCTCTCGAAGGCGAAGACGCTCCCATTGAGATCAAAGAGGAATCAAAACTCAAACCAGATGAGGACCTGGTGAAGTGGCACGGAATCGTAAAAACGATCCATAGTTTCCTTCCCAAAAATGGCCCGGTGATGGACGAAGCGAAAAGGAAGTTTCTCTTGGCTGATTTGGAAAAGCTCTCGCTAGATCCTAAGAATAAAGAGGATTCAGAAATTCAGATGCAGAGAGACAGCGTCGATCACGGCAACTCCTCATTTTACACTATTTGGAGCTCCGTCCTTTTTGCTGCTGTCATGTTTTCCCTTGCTGCTGTCTCCTTTTGCCGCCGGGACTACTGATTTGGCACAACGGAAGCCGGTGTGATTGGCGGGCGCGAGCGATTCGGAGTAGTGACGTGCGCCGGGTCGGTAGCGCAGGCAGTAGGTGTCGTGGCAGAGGAAGGACCCACCTCGAGTCACGTGAAGAAGCGAGAGGGGATGCTGGTCTTTTAACTCGGTAGGGACATCCCAGTTCCCTCGGTTCATGAACCAACCGATCATGGGTTGACTAACCCCGCTTTTCGGCCCTCTCGGGTTTGCGGTAGGATTTTTGATGAAGTCGGTGTAGGTATCAGGTCGATAGTAATCGGAGCAATGCTCCCAAACATTTCCAGCCATATCATAGAGACCAAAAGCATTTGGAGGGTATGATTTGATCGGTGCCGCTCCGTCGAAGCCGTCTTTTGCCGTGTCGTAGTGGGGGAACTCTCCGGTGAACATATTGGCGAGAAAGGTTTTTCCGTCGGGGAGTTTCTCATTTCCCCAGACATAAAGTTGTCCCTCTTTGCCGCCCCGGGCGGCAAGTTCCCATTCGGACTCGGTCGGAAGTCTTTTGCCGGCCCACTTGGCGTAGGCATTGGCATCTTCCCAGGTGACACATACAACGGGATAGTTTTCTCTCCCATTGAGATCTGAATCGGGGCCGAGAGGATGTTTCCAGGAGCCTCCTTCGACAAATTTCCACCACTGCCATTCCGCTCCCTGAGCCTGTAATTCTACAGCGCTGGGCGGTCCGGAAAAAATTAAGGCGCCGGGGCGCAGGGCTTCGGGCGGAGCCATGGGGAAATCTTTTTTGCTCCAACCGCGTTCGGCCTGAGTGACGTATCCAGTGGCTTCGACGAACTTCTGGAATTGAGAATTCGTGACCTCGTGGGTCTCGATGTAGAAATCCGACACGGTGACTTTGTGCGCAGGCTGCTCTTCGGTAATTGGAGGGAATCCGGGCCCCCCTTTGGCAGTGCCCCGAAGATAGGTGGTTCCCTTGATGAGCACCATTCCCTTTGGGGCTTTTTCGGCGAAAAGAAGTCCGGGTAGGGCGGCTAAAAGAATGAGTCGTTTCATGAATCGCTTGGTTTCTGGAAGAAGACACTTTAACTACGTCCATGGCCATGACGAAGTTTCGCCCATGTATCGATCTCCACGAGGGAAAGGTCAAACAGATCGTGGGCGGCACTCTGAACGACGAAGGGGCTGAGGAGAATTTCGTCTCCAAGAAATCACCTTCGTGGTATGCCGAGAAATTTTGCGAGAGCGGTCTGAGAGGAGGCCATGTCATCCAACTGGGACCAGGAAATCTCCAAGCAGCACGGGAAGCTCTCGCAGCCTGGCCGGGTGGCTTGCAACTGGGTGGCGGGGTGTCTTTGGAGAATGCGGAAGAGTGGATCGAGGCTGGAGCGAGTCAGGTCATTGTTACCTCGTGGCTTTTTGACCAGGATGGCAATTTCCTCCGGGACCGTCTCAAGGCCCTCGCTGAGGAGATCGGCATGGAGAAAATAGTCGTCGATTTGAGCTGCCGCCAAGTCGCCGACGGCTGGAGGGTTGCGATGAATCGTTGGCAGACCATTACCGAAATGGTGATCGATTTGGATATCATCGCTCATCTCTCGCAATACTGCGCCGAGTTTCTCATTCATGCCGCCGATGTCGAAGGACAATGTTCCGGAGTGGATGTCCCTCTGGTCGAGCTTCTCGGTCAGTGGACCGGTTGCCCCATCACCTATGCGGGGGGAGTTCGCGGTCTCGAGGATTTGAAGTTGATCAATGAAGCGAGCGCTGGGCGCCTCGATGCCACTGTTGGGAGTGCGCTCGATCTCTTTGGTGGTTCCGGGGTGACTTACGACGAGCTTCTTGCCTGGAATGCGCAATCTTCCGATTAGTGCGACTTTCAGTTGGCGGGATGGAATCTGGGAGGTTAACCTAAACATCCGGTATGAAACTAAAGTTTTGTGGAGCAGCAGGAACGACAACAGGGTCGCAGCATCTTTTGGAGGTCAATGGTCAGCGGATCCTCTTGGATTGTGGTCTTTATCAAGGACGGCGAAAGGATGCCCACGAGGTGAATTGTTGTTTTCCTCACTTTGACCCGAAGACCATCGATCAGGTCGTGCTTTCCCACGCGCACATCGATCACAGTGGCAACCTGCCCAATCTCTCCAGCAAAGGGTTCGAAGGAAATATCTACGCGACCTTCGCCACCCGGGATCTCTGTTCGGTGATGTTGGCTGATTCGGCGAGGATTCAAAAGTCCGATGCCGAGTGGTTAAACAAGCACCGTCTTAAAGACGGGCTGCCACCGGTCGAGCCGCTATATACGCCGGTTGATGCTGAGCTTTGCCTCAGGCAATTTGTGAATGTGGGCTACAATCGAAAGCTCATGATCGCAAAAGGTGTCGAGCTCACCTTCATTGATGCCGGGCACATTCTCGGAAGCGCGCAGGTGATCCTTGATATCGAAGATGAGGACGATGGTCAAAAAAAGCGTCTTTTGTTCTCTGGAGATGTTGGCAGGGGAGATAACGATCTTTTGCGTGATCCAGTAGCTGCGGAAGGGATCGATTATCTGATCATGGAAAGCACCTACGGAGGTCGGGAACATGAATTGGGAACCGGAGCTGATGACCGGGTGGCTGAGGTCTTGCAAGATGCCTTAAAAAAAGGCGGGAAGGTGATTATCCCGGCTTTCGCGGTCGAGCGAACCCAGCAACTTCTTTATGTTCTTCATCAATTGTTTGAGAACGGAACTATTCCTGAAGTGCCTGTCTTTGTTGATAGTCCGTTGGCCGTCAATGCCACTGAAATTTTCCGCCTGCACCCCGAGTGCTTCAACGAGGAAGTTTACGATACTTTGTTTGAACGGAGTAATCCTTTTGGATTCGAGGGCCTGACCTTGATTCGCTCGGTCAGGAAGTCAAAGGAGCTCAATGCTGATAGTGGCCAGGCTATTATTATTTCTGCTTCCGGAATGTGTGAGGCTGGAAGGATTCTTCATCACCTCAAGAACGGAATCGAAGATCCCAAAAACACCATTCTCTTTGTAGGATACTGCGCGCAGAACACCCTTGGTTATCGTATCCGCTCAGGAGACGAGACCGTGAAAATCTTCGGCAAGGAGTATAAACTCCGCGCCAAGGTCGAGATCATGGATTCCTTCTCGGGGCACGCTGATCATTCCGAGCTCATGGAATACTTCGACGCAATCAAAGGTGCCAAGAAAAGGGTTTGGTTGGTCCACGGCGAAGAGGACCGCTCCCTGGCTCTCTGCAAAGCCCTCCAAGCCGTTCATGATGGTGAGGTAAGTGTTGCCACGCTTGATACGGAGGTGGAATTTTAGGGGTGGAACTGCACACATGTTCCTGGAAATGCCATCGTGTTTGTAGGGGCGTTGAATTTTTTCAAGGAACACATTGAACAATGATTGGACTAGAAGAGGGGGATATTAGTTGGGAGTTGGTTCTTGCATCAGGTTCACCCAGACGGCGGGATTTGTTGCGGGAGGCAGGATTAAGTTTCCAAATTAATTCGCCAGATGTGGAGGAGCTAAAGCCTGGAGCTGAGCCGCCGCGTCAACTTTGTTTGAGTAATGCGGAGCTGAAAGCGAATGCTGTTGCCCGACAGGATCCGTTTTCGACGATTATTGCTGCTGACACCATCGTTACGCTGGGAGGGAGGGTTTTTGGGAAGCCGGTGGATTTGGAAGAAGCGGCGGGTAATTTACGAATGCTTCAAGGGCGGGTCCATGAAGTCATGACCGGAGTGGTGATTTATCACGACGCCGTGATGTCAAAATTCGTGGAAACCTCTTATGTGAAATTTCGAAATTTCTCCGATGAGGTCATCGAGGAATACCTCGCGAAAGTCCCGGTGCTCGATAAGGCGGGTGGCTATGCGATCCAAGATCACGGAGATCTCTTGGTAGAGAAAATTGAGGGGGATTACGATAATATCGTCGGCTTGCCGGTTTCCTTGGTTCTCGACCAATTGGCCAAGATTGGTTTTCCTCCTCCAACATCACCGAACGTGAAATGACTGACGACGATCTTCCGCCCCGTTACCCACTCATCTTGAATCCCAAGGCCAAGAGTGAGAAGGGGCGTCGTGCGCTCAAGTTCATCATGGCGAATGCCACCCGCTTCACCATTTATGCGACCCGGAGTCGCGAAGAGGCGATTCAATTATCCCGGAAGTTTGCAGCTGAGGGCGAAGAGCTGGTGATTGCGGCTGGGGGAGATGGCTCCTTGAATGCGGTGATTGAAGGTCTGGCAGGCTCGAAAACTGCGTTGGGAGTTTTTCCAACCGGGACGATGAATGTTTTTGCGCGAGAGATGGGAGTCCCGATTGCCAGGCTCGATCAGGCGATGGATATTATCGATGAGGGGCATCGTGAATCGGTTGATCTTTTTACGATGAATGGCGCTCCTTTTGTGCAAATGGCAGGCGTTGGTTTTGATGCTCAGGTCATTGAACAAACGACATGGGAGAGTAAGAAAAGATTAGGGCCTTTGGCATACATGTTGACGACGGCCAAATTACTGAAGAGTAAACCTCCTCGGGTGAATGTGGTGTGTGATGATGGTAGAGCGTTTCAGGGAGTGGCGATGTTTGTCGGGAATGGTGCGCTCTACGGTGGACAGTTCCCGCTCTTCCGTCGCGCCAATAATTCGGATCAACTTCTTGATGTTGTGATTTTTAAAGAGTCGGGATATCAGTTTGTAAGAGACACGCTACGAGGCCTGGCCAAAGGAGGCATCGATCCGCAATCGCCCGGGGATAGTGTGGAATATATTCAAGCGGCTGGCTTAAAGGTGAGCTGTGAGAAGGATGTTCCGGTTGAAGTGGATGGGGAGTTTTGGGGGAGGTCAAAAGAGATCGAATTTGCTTCGCTCGGCAGCAAGTTGGAGGTTCTCGCTCCGCGGGAGGTGAAGGCGAGTCGTTGGTATGCCCTCTTGCGCACTCTCAATCCATGGACACACTAAGATTGGCGTCATTGAAGGCGTTTCTTTTGTTGTGAACTCCAAACCTCATCTCATCGTAACGCCGGAGCTGATTCGTCGGGCGAATCGTCGATGTGTAGGAAGGATGCTACTTTTCGCAGTAGGATCGCTGTCAGTATTTTTGGTGTTGTTCTTGTTCGGGTGGATTCTCATTGGCTTCTTCACACCAAACCGTCCGCTAACCACGAATATTGTTCTAAGGGCGCTCGCGATTGCGCTCACTTTTTTCTTTCTGGGAATCCGCTATCTTCGTCGTCACGGACCACAAAATTGGGAGCGTATCGCGCAGAAGTCGGAGGTCCGGAGCGGTATGCGGATCGCCAGTCGGGGCGACTTTCATTATGTACAAATGGGTCAGGCTGTTCTGGGTATGGTGCTGGCTGGCCCCGATTGGATGGGGCGAATTCGAGAAGAGTTTGGCAATCTGGTTCCCGCTACACTTGAGAGGGCAAAATCATTGGAGGTTCTCCGACAAAACTTGGCCGCCCGTGAAGGTTGGGTTCCTCTGAAGCATTTTGAGAGTCATCAGGACGAGATCGAGGAGCTGGTTGCGTTGGAAATGATTTCGATTCGTGAAATTATGACCGAGTGGCATTTACATGTGACCTTGCAAGGCACGGTGAATCGTAGTGAGTCTACTTAGCCCGGGGATGCGCCGCATCGTAGGCTTTACGGAGGCGCTCTTTAGTGACGTGGGTGTAAATTTGCGTCGTGGAAAGTGAAGCGTGCCCGAGGAGGGCCTGGACCGATCTGAGGTCGGCTCCGTGGTCGAGAAGGTGGGTTGCGAAGGAGTGACGGAATTTGTGAGGAGTCACTTTGAAGGCGATGGAAGAGTGTTGGAGGTATTTATTCAGCACGTTCCCAATGGAGCGGGTGGATAGGCGTTTTTGAAGTTTGGAAAGGAACAGAGGTCCTTGTTGGATTTCGGCGGCGCTTTGGTATTTCCGCATCGCGGTGAGTGCGTAGGAACCAATGGGGACGATGCGTTCTTTGGAGCCTTTCCCCATGACCTTGACGCATTCGTTCGTGGTATCGATTTGCTCAACATCGAGAGCGGCCAATTCGGCAAGGCGGAGTCCGGTGGAATAAAAGAGTTCGAGGATCGCCGCATCACGGAGCGGCATCCATTCAGGGGCCTGTTTTTCGAGGGGGAGTTTCAGGGGAAGAGCGAGAAGTTCTTCGATTTGGGCCAAGGTGAGAACGACCGGGAGTGGTTTGTCTGCTTTGGGAAGTTCTACTTCAGCGACCGGGCTTTTTGGGTAGCCACGCCGGTGCACGAGGTATTTGTAAAAGGAGCGGAAGGCCGCAAAGCGGAGGCGGATGGTGCTTCGTTTTAATTCGGCCTTAAGTAGCTCAAAGAGATAAGCCCGAAAATGATCAGCGGTGAGCTCACGCCAGGTTGTAAAGCGGTCACCGAGCCATTCTCGAAAGAGGCGGATCGCAAGAGTGTAGTTTTCAAGTGTGCGCGGAGAGGAATTCTTCTCCGTGCTCATGAATTCGATGAAGCTGTCGACTTCGCTGTCCGTCAGGGTGCTCAAGATCGGAGACTCTACCGGATTCCTGACTGTTAGGGAATCTTAATCCTTTCCCTTTGTGTCATGAGAAGGATCGAAGAAGATTTTCACTTCGGCTTTCTTGGTCCCGAGCAAGTCCTGCGCGCGGATCAGAGCATCGCGAGTTGAGATGTTGGGATTGCTGGGCGCGTAGAAAAAGAGATTGGTTTCACCTTCTTCACGACGGCAGCCTTTTTGAAGGGTGCGCAGGACTCCTGAGCTTTTGAGCACCTTATAGACGTCCCGGGTGGCACCGGAAATGATGAGGTGACGGTCTTGCGAACGCACGAAGCGGATGAGATCTCGTAAGGCCATTACGCTGGTGGCGTCGAGGTGGTGGGCATTTTTTAGTCGAAGGATGATGACCTTGAGATTTGGGTCGAGCATGAGCCTCTTCACTTGGGTTTGGAAGAGTTCGGAGGCGCCGAAGAAG
>JAKMEV010000029.1:0-4549 GCA_022425785.1 Akkermansiaceae bacterium
CTCGAAGTCAAAGGCACCAAGGTTACCACCACGCTCAACTCCAGTACCCTCACTCTCGAAAACATTCCCCAAGCTCAAAGCTCCGGCTACTTCGGCATCGCCACTCGCGGACTCATCGACTTCGAAATCTCCGATGTCTCGCTCGACCCCGGCGGAAACAAACCACTCACCGTCGGTCACGCCGAATGCTCCGCCTGCTACCCGCTCGGCGACACCCTCAAAAAAATCGACGGCAAGTGGCAGGTTAAATTCGTGAGCGTCTTCGCATCCGACGGCAAGAAGGCCGAGATTCGCGTTTCCGAATCTCCCACCGCAGACTGGGAAAAGATCCCCATCTCCGGAACCGCCAAAATCGTCAACAACGACTTCCGACGCAACACCTCCGTCATCACCACCACTCTCCCTAAAAGCCCGGGCGACGCCACGCTCTACTACACCATTTGGAAAGACGGAGAAAACGTCACCGCCGATCCCCGCATTGGCTCCGACGCCTGCGGACCCGGCACTGGCTTGGTCGGAGATGTTCCCGCTTCCGGCACCTACGTGGGACGCCTTCCCCAGCTCAAGGCGCCCTACAAGCTCTGCGGCCTCAGCTGTCACGCCATCACCTCCGGCCTGCAACAACGCACCGATGCCGGCCTAAAAATTCTAGGCGGAGGCGATGACTGGCAAGTCCGTGATCAACCCTCAGTCGAATCCTACAAGCACCTCGATGCTTATAATTTCCAGATCATGGTTTGGGAGGATGACGTCTGGTACATGGAGCTCGTCCTCTACCCACCCAGCACCGACGACGCCTACAAAGTCGTTGCCAATTCCATCTTCGGCCCGACCTCCCGCTGGCAAATGATGCAGCACTGGAACATCATCAACCCCGGCGACCACGACTACGGCATGGATGACGTGAAAGGCCCCGAGCAAATCGCAATTCGCAAACACGACGGACTCGGACAGGACGCCTCATACATGCGACGCAATTTCCAAATCGTTCATCACCTCGTCACCGGAGCCGAAGAAGTCGACCCTCTCGCCAATCCAGAAAAATGGCGCGCCTGGAAAATGCCGCGCCGCGACTTCACCCTCACCATCGTCGATGCCCGGCTCTGGCGCAGTTCACAAGACACCAACATCTGGAAAGAATGGGGCTGGGATCATATTGAGAACGCTTACGACCGCGCCGACCCCACCCGAGCTCTTCTAGGCGAAGAACAATTCGCCTGGTTGCAACAACTCATCCGCACCGATTCCGCCCCTCTCATTTGCCTTACCGGACTCAATGGCCTCCACACCATCTGGAGTGGAAACAAAGGCGGTAACACTGTCTTTGAGCAACGCGACCGCGTCGCCGCCGACTACGCCGGCTGGGTCAAAGCCGGAGCCGACCGGCTCATCGAACTCCTGTCCGAGCGCGACGGCATCGTCACCGTCTACGGCGATGTGCACAATGGCAGCATCATCAAGAACACCGACTTCAATCTCATCGAATGCTCCTTCGGCCCCATCGGCCGCAGCGGCGGACGCTCCGTCATCCCCGGCTTTGGCCCCAGCATGAAAGACTTCGACGGCCGCCCCCTCGACGTCCATTGCCTCTATCATAAAGAACACGCCACTCCCGATCTTCAGCCTCAGAAAAAAGAAGACCCCTTCTACTGGAACTTCCTCGAAATGGAATTCGACCCCACCCAGGTCGATCCCAAAATCGGCCTCCGCATTCGCAACCTCATCGATGCCCCCGACGAAACTCCGCGCGGCGGCGGCTCACTCAGCGAAACAGCTTCCCAAAGCGGACAGGCAGCCACTTGCAAACTCCCCTCCATCAAAACTCTCCCCAACGCTGACATACGCCTTGCCCAGACCGACGGCCGCCCCATCCGCGGTACCCGCTCCCAACCCGACGGCACTCTGCCGCTTAAAACCCTTCCCAACATCGCCCCCGGCACTCAACTCATTCTCACCGCCTTTGACGGTAAAGAGTCCCACTCTCAAACCATCACCACTCTCTAAAAAATCTCTCCACTAATTTCCTTTTGGGAAATTCCTTGCTGCGCCTTCGTGCCACTCCCACCGAAATAGCGGGAGGGCATTTTGAAGTCTTTCCCCGAATTGAGGTCCGAATGCCCCAAAACGGTGCCGCCGATTAGGCGTCGATTTTACGATAGGAAGAGATGAGGGCATTGAGACCCTCCTTGCCCTTCTTACTGGCGCCGTGTTCCATCCCAATCGGGCCGGTGTAGCCTTTTTTACGGAGGAACTTTGTTACGGCGACATAGTCAAGCTTACCGGTGCCGGGTTCCTTGCGGCCCGGTGAGTCGCCATACTGAATGTAGCTGACCTGGTCCCAGATTTTTTCGGCATTCTCGATGAGCTTGGGCCCGTTGCCGATCTGTCCCTCGTGGAAGAAGTCGGCGAGGACTTTACAAGATTTGCGATTCACAGCGGTGCAGAGCTTGTGGCCGTCTTCGAATGATCGCAGCAAAGGAGGGCCACCTTTGACGCCGTGTGAGAGAGGCTCCTGAGCCAGAATAATTCCGTGCTCCTCGACAATATCGCAGCAGCGCTTCATGAGATCGGCGGCCTTTTTGATTTGCTCTTCGTAGGGCATCTTGGGGTCCCGTGGTCCGGGGATCATGGTCATGTTGGTCTGCCCGGTGCGCTTGCAATGCTCCACGCCCTTCTTCATGTCAGCCAAGATGTTTTTGATTCCGTCTTCGCCGGGATCCCAGAACTTCACTCCGTTACCACCCGTGATGACGGTGACTCCGAGAAGGATGCCCTTGTCTTTGGCAAACTCGCCAACCTTTTCGCAGAGCTTGGCGTCCTTGCGGGATAGCCAGTTCTCCTCCCACGACCGGAAGCCGTGATCGTAGGCGAACTTCATCTGGTCGAGGTAATCCTTGGGACCGGTGGGCAGGAGACCGCTGTGCGGCGCGAACATCGCCTTAAAAGGCTTGGCGTCGCCTGCGTGATGATCGGCAAAGGCTGGACCCGCGGCCATTCCAGCCAGCGAGGTCCCTGTCAGTGAGCAAAACTTGCGTCGGTTCATGATGGGTGATTCTCCATTCTTCACTGAGCGGAGCGAGGACATTTTGCAGAAAAATCCAAAACAATAACGGACTTATATCTGACTCATGGTTTCGGCATCTGCAAACACGGGAGGCGGTGGGACTATGAAAACTGAGATGAGCACTGGAACACGCAGGAGAGAATAAACATCCTATTCCCCGTTCAATTTTCTGAAAAAACTGACTTTCACTTTTCCCCTCTGCCCAACACAATTCTTCTTGCCTCTTTCCAACTCGCCAATCTCATTCAAATCTGTCACTCCTCCTGCATTCCCATGAAAGCCCTTTCCATTCTGGCCCTTCTTTTCTCCTTTGCCGCTCTTGCTGTCTCTCTCACCAAAAAACCCACAGTTTCGCCTGCAGAACCCGCGCAATCAACCGCCCGACTCGAAGCCAAAGTCCGTACTCTTGAGAACGAGCTAGCCCGGTTCACCGACGCAATCCAACAACCCGTCAACGAACTCGAAGCCCCAGCCGCGAACCAAGATCTCTCCGAATCGCAACTGACCTCCATCAGCGTCACTCCGAGTAAAATCGAACAACAACTCCAGGATCTCGGCGTGCTCGAGCACTTCCGAAAACAAAAAGAAAAACTGGCGGAGGCCCGCGCCATCGTCCTCGACACCGAGCGCGACAACTGGGAACGGGTCAAGACTCTCTCTTCCCTCAAGGACGGCGGCGGCATCGACGATGAAATTGTCTCCTCCATGATGCCACTTTGGACCGCTTCGTTGGACGACCCCAAAGGCAGCTACCTTCAATGGCAGCTCCTCGAAAACCTCCGTGGGACCACCAACGGAGAATTCCGGACCAACATCCTAGAGTGGATCGGCGAAGAGGAATCCCCAAAAATGCGCGGCCAGGCCCTCGAAACGCTCGCCCCCATGGCAAACGATCCCAACGTCACCGAATGGCTCGAATACCTCGTCGAAAGCGACTCCGAACCACGAATCCAGGAACGCGCGCGACGGATTCTCCAAAACAATGCCGAGGGCAAATAAAGGACTTCTTCCATCCCTTTCGACCCGCATTCTCCAGGGACACTGTCTCGCCCTATTCCGTCATTATTGGTTGTTGTCCCCGGACGACTCCGGCGTTCCGATCTCCAGATTGGAAATTACGAATGGCTCGCCGCCACCTTCAATTCGGACCGCCAGAACAGTTCCGTTGAAGGAATTCGGCACAACGTAATCACCTGCATTGGTGAGCGTATCCATCGCCACCGAGAGTGGATCTTTGGGCTGCACAGGGATGAGTCCCGGTGATTTCGCGCTCACGAGAATCTTTCCGTTCAAAGAGAGCGACATCGTTTTGGCGTCGAGCTTCGCTTCCAACCGGGCCATGTCCTTGACGGAATCTTCCCCGGCGATGCGGGTCACTTTTCCGTTTATCCTGACATCAAAAGCCGGTTGACCACCCGGAAGAAAATGCAGAGCGTATCCGTGCTCGCGTCCGCCCTGGGCTAAAAGCACACCTTGAGGCAAACT
>JAKMEV010000126.1:0-10037 GCA_022425785.1 Akkermansiaceae bacterium
GGCTGCGGCAGAATATTCCTGAGGATATCACCTTGCTTTACCACGCTGGCCGTGCGGCCGAATTGAGCGGTGACGCCCGGGGAGCGGCGGCTTTGTATCAACAGTATCTCAAGAAGGCGGACCCCAAGGTTGCGAGCACCGGCTTGGCGATTGTGGCGGCTCATTCACTTTTGAAGGATCAGCTGAACGATCCCGGTTCGGCGTATTCCTTTAATCGTTCCACTTTGAATCGCCTCACGGCAAACAACGACGCCCGGAAATTTGATCAATGGTTTCTTGCGGAGGCCATGAAACGCAAGGACGCAGAGGCGGTAGCCAAGCGCTTGCATGCTCTGCTCGAATCCGGAATTTCAGAAGACCTCCGTTCGACTTTTTATGATCAGTATTTCCGCTGGTTGCTCGAGCAGTCGGACGTCTATGTCGAGCGACCCGGCGCGGTCGTGGTGACTGATGCATTGGTGAAGGCATGTCAGCAATTGGCCGCCGCAATGAATTTTAATGAAGAGTTGGCATTGCAACTCGACTGGGCCATCTCGGTTCGGGCTTATAATCTGGCAAAGCTTTCCGGAAGGAATGTCGCGCCGCCAATCGCCAAGGCGACGGCTCTGTTGGAGAAGTTTCCACGGTATGCCCGATGGGTTCAGACTGGGTGGGCCGGTGGTGGCAATGGGCAATACTACCGCAACGACCCGAAAAATTACTGGCCGCATGAAATCGAAGCCAAAATGGCGCCGGTCGTTGCGGCCGCGGCGAAACTGACACCACTTCAGCTTGCTGACCTGATGGACTCGTGGCGCGAAGGGTATTACCGGGATGGGACAGTGCGCCCTACCGAGGTCAAGGTGGTAAGGAAGGTCTATCACTTCGCGCGTCACGGAGACAAGCTGACCAGCCGTAATGGCATTTTGATCTTCGGGAAAAACTGGGATGAGTTCACTCCGGAAGAGGCGCAGCAGAAGGCCGCGCAGTTGGCGCACGTGGACGATCCGCAGGCGTCGCTGATCCGTGCCATCGCTGCTGGTGGCAAGGAGAAAGACCTCGACAAAATGATCGCGGCTCTCATTGGACCCGAGGCCTGGCGGCTGGGTGCCCGGGAGCTGGATGGGCGCTCGGCGGATCAGCTCTGGCACTATGCCGGGCGGCCGGGAGATTCTGCCAAGCGCGATCAGGAAATCGCCAAGTCCAAGGCGGTTTCCGACATGGTCAAAGCGGCAGCTCTGACAAAGGAGGCTGCGCTGGCGCAGCGTATCGGTTTGTTCAGAAAACTCTGGGGCGACTACCGGTCGGGCCAGCCGAAGATCCCTGGATTGGTGGGGCAACTCAGGGCGATACTCACCATTACGCCCGAAGCCATTCCCGAGTTGCTTCGGGATCAAAGTGTAGAGGCGCAGATCTTCGCCCGCGATGCCCTGGCAGCTGGCTTGGTAGGGCCGGAACCAATTTGGAAGGAACTCGAAGCGACTAACAAAATCAACGTAACTACTTACGCGCCCGGGATTCTCTACCTCGCCAAGCGTCACGCCGGAGGCCCTGTTTCCGAACTCAAAAAACGTTACCCGTTGAAATGTGTCGCTCATCCTTTGGAGCCGGTGCTCCGAGAAGCGGTCGCGAAGGGGCTTCAGAACAACAAACTCGAGGCATGGCATGTGGTTGCCTGGGTCAACATGCAGTATTCCGAGGACAACGACGAGCAGATCAAGCTTGCCCGGGATTTGATGAAATCACCGCAGTGGAAGTCGCTGCCCTTCGAGGTTCATTTTGCGGTGCGGCAGTGGTTTGGAAAAGAGGTGATCACTCCGGCGCAGGCGGCCTTGATCGATGCCGCTGATCCAGCCTTTGTCAGTCAGGACCTTCTCGCTCTCAAAAAGGAGCCGGAGACTGCAGAGGAGAGAAAGAAAAGGGAAGCTGCTGAAAAAGCAGATCCGGAAGCCGCTGCTGCAGCTGCTGCGGGACTGGCAAAAGCCGGCGTCGCGGTGGCAGTGCCTGCTTTGGAAGCGACCCTTGAAAAACTGCGCAAAGCACCGGTTAAGATTCTTGTTTCGGAGGAGGCTCTGGAAAGCCTTGCGACACTTTCCCCGTCGGTGTTTTCAGATGAAGTAGTGCAGGGATTGTTGCTTCAGTTAATCGATGAAGTCAAAGCGATTCCTCCGGCGGCGAAATTCGGTTCCCTGCTCTTCGAGGCGATGAGTAAGAATCCCGATCCGCTCGCGATTCACCAAGCGACGCCTTTTTTCTGGCAGCACATCAATCGGCATACCCAGAATTTTCCAAAAATTAAAGCGCTGGCCCAATCGCTGGTTGAAGAGAGCCCTTCTGTGGCAAGTGCCTTGGCGAGTGCCGGATTGGATGCCATTGCCCGTCACCGCGGACATACTTATTTCGATCGTGAGGTGGACATCCCGTTCTTTAAATCAATCCGGGGCAAGGCAGCGATGAGGATGGGCTTGGTCGAGATTCCTGTTCCCAAGGGGGATCCGGCGTATCCGGTCTACCAATCGCAGGCTGACTGGATCACTGGTAATGAAGAAAGCGCCTGGGATCTTTTGAATGAGAATTGGGAAGAGTTCTTGCCGATCCATCGTGAGCTTTCGATGGCCTATATTAAGTGGGCCCTACAGCGTGTGATTTACAGTCGTGACGAGGCTCGGCAAGAGGAGTTGATTAAAGCACTCATGACGTGGTCCGGTGAGCCGGGAAGCCCATTGAGTATCGCGGAGAAAATTGAGATCGAGATTTCCTACGGCGACATTGCAATGCAACGGGGGCAGCTGCGGGAGGCTCATGAAATATACAGCCGAACTGCCAGGAACGAAGCCTATCAGGATTACCCGGTTCGCCATCGTTCGACCTTGCGTAGAGCTCGTGCCGAGAGGATTGCTAAGGACTTCGATGGTGCCTTGCAAACTCTCAATGGGCTTGAGTTGGAGCGGGTCCCGGAATTGGCGACTCAGATAAAATACTCCCGGGCCGAAGTGTATTTCGATATGGAAGAGTTTGATGATTCCGCTGATGAAATTGAGACCATACTAACGATTGAGCCGAATCATCCTGATGCGAAAATTCTCCTCGGGAAGGTGCAATTGAAGCGGCAGAAATTGATGGAAGCGACCGAGGTTGAGTTGGGCTCGTCGAGCAGTCAAAAATCCATTGTTCCCGGTGAGAAACTCAAGGTGACCTTGAACGATCCCACGCTGGCAGTCTCTGGAGCGGGCACGGAAATCGAAGTGGTCGTCTGGGCCACCTCGGGTGATCGGGAGAAATTCTATTTGAGACAATTTGGTGATCAGAAAACCAAGTTCAGAGGCGATCTTCAAACAGCGCTCGGGAAGCCAATCGAGGGAGACAAGACTCTGCAGGTGATTGGCGATGACAAAATCTTCTATGCCTACTCGGAGCGGTTCCGGACCCGCATGAATAACCTGCCAGAGCAAAAAGGCGGCCCAATCACGGTGGCTTCCGATGCGGTGGTGATGGCTTCAGCAAGGAAACTGCTGAGCGAGGCCGAGCAACGTCTTGTTGATATGGAGGCTTTAATGGCTGAGTTGGAGAGAAAGAATATCCGCAATGCCGAGCAAGTGGCCAAAGCCAGGATGGCGGCTGAGTCGCTTGATGCCGGGTCCCGGGCAAAGGGGGCGGGTGAATTCCAGAGTCGGATCGCCCGGATCGTAAAACCGGGGAATGCCATTAACGTGCGTGTGACTGATCCCGACCGAAGCCGGACCGGCGAGGTGGATGAATTGACGGTGAGTGTTTCAAGCTCAAGTGGCGACTCAATCTCGCGGGTAACCTTGAAGGAAACCGGGACCCATACGGGTCGGTTTGAAGGAAGGATCCCAACCACCGGCGCGCAGGCGATGGCCTTTGCGGAAAACTCGGAACCAGGACGTAATCCCAACATGGTAATCAGTCCGAATGCCGACTACCCGGCCTGGCGTCCGGTGGCGGTCAAAAATGTCACTCCTGAGTTTAAGATCGACCTCAATGACAACGTCGCGCTTGGAGAGATGACGATTACCGCTACGGATGAGAGTGCCAAGTTGAAGACCTTCGCTCTGCAGACCGGGATGAACGGGGGAGGGATGACCACTATCGGGGTCTTTCCGAATCATTTGGCTGCCATTGAAAACCCCTGGCATCCTTCGGTTGTCGTCATGAACGACACGGATCATCATCATACTCGCAATGATCGCTCGGTCTACGATCTCAATGAGTTGACCGAGCACATGGAGTTTGGCTGGATTACTCAGCAACATCAGGGAGTGGCGACTGGAAACGTCGCGGGTCCCTCGGAGGCGATGTCAGCAGAGATCCCCGGGAAGGTAAAGTGGCTGCGCCAAGACAGGCATCACAACTCCCATGTAGTCTATCGGTTCCGCGCTTATTTTTACGAACCCACCAATGTGACCCGTCGATTCAAATTGAATCTTGGTCAGTTTGAGGTTCCCGAGAAGACGCACCCTTCGGTTGGGCATCCACCCCAGTTTCTCCTCGCGGTTGATGGTCGTCCGATTACGAACAAAGAGGCACTGGATCGACTGGAAGGCCAGATCAACTTGCGGGCCGGTCTGCATCGTTTTGAAATTTGGGCCACGGGATGGGATTGCACCATCGGCTTTGGTCGTAATGTTAAATTGCTGGCCAATCTCGAAGCCCCCGAAGAGCTTGTTGATTGCCCCGATCAGTTTTTTAATCCCGAATCCTTTCCACCTGGTGTCCTCGATCATCGTAACTCACCAGCGAAAATTGTTGCCAATGAAGATGGAAAAGAATTTAAGGTCAGCTTTGCTCCTGGGTCGCGGACTCGCTTGCTGAATTTGGTATTCCTGGAACAAGAAGGTCCGGTGCCCGTTGTTGATCGTATCGCGCTTAATTGCCCCGAGGGCAAAAAGATATTGCCGGTGGCGGAGGACTTTGCCCAACTTGGGAAGAATGAGGTTCTGGAGATTTTGACGAGCGATAAGATTTCCGTGCGCTACGTCGATGATCGATTTGTGACCGAGAGCAAGGAAAAGCAGGAGCGTTTTCTGGATGTCGCATTTACCGATGCGCGGGTTGAGTTTGCTGATATGGAGCCGCGTTGGAGTTCGCGCCATGGAGAAGAGCGGCCCTTTTATGAGAAGCTTCTTCGCTTCTCCTACGATGAGCCATTGAGTATTGCTGTTCAAGACGCCGATATGGATTCCACGGTTGAAGCCGATACTGTCAAGGTGAGCGTTCGCAGTGAAACCGGTGGGACGAGAGAACTGGTTGCTACCGAGACCGGACCGTCTACGGGAGTCTTTCAGGCGACCATTGTTCCTGTGGCGGGAAATGCTTCAGGTGATGACCAGATTCAGGTCGCAGAAGGTGGGCGATTGCTTGTGGTCTACCTGGATTCAGAAAACAACCGGCCGGGAGTTCCAATCGAACGTCAGGGAAAAGTAGTCCATGCCGGATTCCAGACACCGGAACTCTTGGTAGGAAATGCGAAGGCCGAATTTATGGCACGCGATGAAGCGCTCAAAAGAGGCCGAAACTATTGGTTGGTTAAGAGTGTTTTGACCTCATCGGAGACGGTGTCTGATGAAGGGATATCGCTCATCCATGGACAAATGGCGTATCTTGAACTTTGCGCTTCCCAGTTGGCCATGAGGAGTTCCTCGACTGTGACAATGTATGCCCAAAGCGAAGCGGGCCGGAGGGCTGCCGGTAAGGGGCCTAATGATGAATTCGATATTCAGGTGCCGGGAACAGTTTCCTTAAATGGTGTTCTTTCGTCAAGATGGACCGGCAACCAGTGGCGCGAGCTGCAGGATTGGCGGAGCCGCAACTATCGGGGTGGAGGAGTCGAATGGAGTGTTTCGAATGCGGAAGCGGATGACCGTTTTCGATTCTCGGTGCCGCTTGTGGCAGATGTTCTTCCGGCGCGAGGCGTTCTCAGTGATGATGAGCGAAGCGAATTGCGTAAGCAGATCGAGACCTCACGCAGTGCCGCTCGCATCCTTGAACAGCTTGGTGGCGGACTGGTCGTGAAGCCCGGGGAAAAGGTCTATTTTGGTGCTCAGTATCAAGATCGCGAAGGGAACAAGAAATGGATGACCGCTTCCGCCAAAGTGACCACTCATCCGATTTTTGAGGTGTTGGACGAGGATTTTGAGGAAAGAGTCACCACCGCTTATGCTGGGGAAACCCTTCATCTTCAGGTGCGTGATTTGGGGGCTGATTTGACCGACGGAAGCGACCTCGTCTCGGTGTTATTGCAGGCGAAGTCCGGAGCAAAGGGGAGGATTAATTTGCGTGAGACGACGCCCCACAGCGGAGTCTTCACTGGTGGTTATCTTCTGAGCTACGACAAGACTCCGGGGAGTCTGCCCGAAGATTACAATATGGCACGGCAAGGCCTGCCGGTGGCCTACGGAGATATGGTGGCGGCCCGTTACACTGATTCGAATGGTGTGAAGACGCCGATTGCTACGGTTTCAATCAGCAAGGGAGCGGATGGAACCATTCAGCCTTTTTCCAAACAGTATGAAGATCCCGAAGTTGCGATGCGTACCCAGTTTTCGCTGGCGGAAGCCTACCTCGAAATTGCAAAGCGTCATCGTCGCTTGGGCGAAACCGAGTTGGCGGCACGCGAGTATGAACAGGCAAAGCAATTATTGGCCAATGCGATGGAGGATTTCCGTGACCCAGATACCCGTGCTCATGCTGAATACCTTCTGGGGAATCTCACCCTGGAAGAAGCTGATACCACCGAGGCCGGGGAATTGAAGGAAGATCGATATCGAGCGGCCCTGTCACGGTTCATGACCGTGACCGGGAGCTATCCCGAGACCTTGCATGCCTCAAGGGCGCAGTTCCGGATCGCGACGATTTATGAAAAATTGAAGGAGCCTGAAATCGCGGCACAGGAATATGTGAAGCTCGCCTACAAGTATCCCGATTCCGAATATCTCGCCACTTCGATGGCGAGGCTGGGGAGTCATTTCCTAAAGAAGGCTGCGCAGTATGAGGCCGAGTCCAAGCCTCTTCTTGAGCAGGAGGATGTCAAGGATGCCTTATTCAAAGGAGAGGCTCTGAAGAAAATGGCGTCCCGTGAGTATCTTAAGACGGCCCAGATCTTTTCCCGAATGCAGGAGCGTTTTCCCGATCATGCGATGGCTGGTGCTGCCGGACTTCGGGCGGGACAGGCCTATATGCGGGCTGATAAGTTGCCCGAGGCAATTGGCGCTTTCTCGATGGTGATCAATGAGGAAGGTTACGATGGGAAGACGATTAGGTCGCAGGCGATGTATTGGTCGGGCAAGTGTTATCAGGATCAAAACGAACAAATGGCTGCGTACTCGATCTATAAGCGCCTGACTTATGATTTCCCGGAGAGCGAATGGGCGGCATATGCACGGGGTGAACTTTCACAGGGAAGTTTGTTGAGGTTGGAAAGTGAACTGGAGCTTGAGCGATTGGAGCAGGAATGAAGAAAGACAGAGATATTCATCAATTCAACGACTTCGGAGATAAACGAATGAGTCAATCTTCTCTTAGGTCACGCATGGTAGCCCTTGGGGTATTGTTCATCGGGTCGATGCGCCTTTCAGCCTCACCTCTGGATGATCAAATTGCGGGCTTCAAAAACGCCACCACTCAGACTGAGGGTGCGGTCTCCCAAATCCTGCAATCTGGAATTAAGGAACATCGTTCGGCACGAGCTTTCGCGGCAGTGAAATCGTGGTTGGCGGCGCATCCGTCGTCCTCTCAACAACTGCTTTTCCATGCCGGCCAATCTGCCGAGCGGGCGGGGGACTGGTCATCGGCTGTCAGTTTCTACCGAAAGCTTTTAAAGAACCCGCAGGTCGACGGGCGTTTGGCTGGAGAGGCGGCGCCGGCGGTTTATCGACTTCTGGTTAATTATCTTGGCGACAGCGAAGCGGCCTATCTTTTCATGAAGGAAGATGGTGACCGCTTGCGGGGATTCGGTCGCACGAAGCAGTTTGACGCTTGGTTTCTCGCTCAGGCGGAAGATCGATCTGACCTAGCTGCTATCGCGAATCGTTTGGCCGCCATTTATAATAGCAATGATTCGCTGGAACCATTTACGGATACTCGCGCGAAGTTGATTCGTGAATTGGAAACCTTTCGCCATAGCGGGGAGACTTTGTTTGCGGCTCTCGATCGTCTCGCTGCTGCCAAAAGAACGACCGCCCAGGACAGGGCCCGGATTGCTTGGGTTAAGGTGATTGTGCCGCTGGCTGCGGTGATGGCCGAAAAGGTGGGAGCCAAAGAAAAGATCGCCGATGAACTCATGGATCCCGCTTTGAGAGCAGCTGATTCACTTGTGCGGGTTCTTCCTTATCAAGGCTCGATAGCAGTTGCCAAGGGATGGATGTTTTTTAGAGCTGGTGATTCGGGGGTGTTTGCAACCTTCGTCAATCCGCGGCGTGAGGAGAAGGCTGCTCCAGTGCTGCGGGCTCTGGCTGGTTTATCGGCCGAAAAGGCGCGTGATGTGCTAAGTCAGCAGTTTCCTGATTCCAAAAATCGTAAACTCGCTGAGTATCTCTTTAGTAAAGAAGAGTTGCGAATATTGGTGACCAAAATTCCGGCAGCTTTCAATGATTTATCCGCTCCGGATGTTCCGTTATTTGATAAGACTTTGACGCCTGAAATGGCAAAGGCGATGGCTCCGCATCTCGCCCGTAACCCGCATGCCCAGGCGGCTATGGTGCGGGCATGGGCCAAGCCGGAACGCAAATACAGTGCGGTCACTGATGACATGATGAAGTCGGAGATGTGGCGCTTTACCGAAGTTAAGGCGCTTACACATGGTCTCTGGCACAGCGGCATGTTCGAGCGTGATGTTGAGCACGATGTGCCGATCAAGAAGTATGAGAAACTTGATACCCTATTTCAAAAGTTGAAAAAGCAGACCAGTAAAGAAGCCTCGAGCAAAGATCGCCTCGCTGCTTTCAAAGTTCTGCAGGGGGATCTCCTCGGCGCTTCTCCGCGCATTGTTGGTTCGCTGCCACTCTGGAGTGAGCTCTTCACTAATGCGCCCGATCCGGATAAGGTCACGATGCTCAAATTCATGACTGTTAATCTGCAAGGTGGGCGGGATTTCCTGCTCCGCCGAATTTTACCAAACTGTCGATTTGGAAAGAGTGGCTCTATTTTTTGGCAGCCAGAAGTCTATGACAATCACTTCCGCTACCATCAGAAGGAAACGCGGGAAAGTGGCGCGGAATTGCTCACGCATTTGACCCGGACGGTGGAAGCTCAAGCCAAAGCTGGCATCCTTTCCGAAACGGTCTTTGGGATGTGGCTGCACAGCATTGATGTCCGCGATGAGAAGATGCGGGAGTTGATGAAGGTGATCGCAAAGTCGCCCGCCTACGGGAAGCTCGACCCGGCCTATCATCGGGTGGCGGCGGATCAGCACCATTTTGGAGAGATCGCGATGACGCCAACCCTAGCGGCTGCCGACTCGCGACACCTTAGCCGCGAGTTGCTCGCCTTACCGCAAGAGGCCACTCCCGCTCAGGTGGAAGCGGCATTCAAGGCCGCGGTGGAGCGTGCGTCCAAGGCGCCAGCTACGACCACGGTCGTCGGTCTGAGTCAGGTCGCCGCCCTGCCTGAGTGGTCCACAGCGACCCGGAGCCTGGTGCTTTCTTTGTTCAAAGAAAACGCACCGATTGGCAACTATCCAGACCGACAGGGTTATGAGCCACTTGTTGTCCGGATCGCGAATGACGCAACGGAGAGTAAGAAATGGGAGCCGCTTGAACCGTACGCTGCCGGCTTGTGGCAGGCGGCTGCGAGTCCGGATCATCCGAGGTCACAAGGTGCGGCGGTTCTGTCGACTCTTTCCGAGGCCATGCTCAAAGGAAATTCTCCTTCGGTAGCTTCATCCTTTTGTCGAGCCGCCCTCCGTGGTCCGGTTGGTCGGATACTGTTTAAGAAGCAGGACTCGGAGATTCCGAAAATTGCGGCCCGAGTCAATGGTGTGAGCGGTCCGGCGGCTTTGGCGATTGGAGCGGTCGAAATTCCGGTCGATGAGACCGATCCAG
>JAKMEV010000128.1:0-4266 GCA_022425785.1 Akkermansiaceae bacterium
ATATCAAGCATGCCTCAATCGTCTTCCCCAATCCCACTTCATCCGCCAGCAATACCCGGGGCGCAATTCGTGAGGCCACTTCGTTCACAATCGCGATCTGATGCGGAATCAAATCCATCCGCCCACCCAAAAACCCTCGAACCGGTGACTTGCGAATCTGACTACTCCGGAAAAGCGATTCCGCACGCAGATTAAAAGTCCGTAATTCATCCACCTGCCCGCTCAGCAAACGGTCTTCCGGCTTTGAAAAACTGATGGTATCCGAAAGCTCCGCTTCCTCGATGGCCCGCTCACCCGCGTGATAAATCAACAAACCCTCTTTCTCCTCCACCCGATCAATCGTCACCGTCACTCCATCATGCAAAAGAACTTCATCCCCCGCCTTAAATTGCACCCGCATAATCGGCGCCGTCTCCAGCGAATACGTCCGCTTCTCCTCTGTCGCCGTGAACAGAATACTCACCTGCCCGTTCTCCTTCTCCAACAAAATCCCCAAACCCAATTCAGGCTCGGTCTTGCTAATCCATCTCTGACCCGGCGCAATCGCAGTGTGACTCACACCGTTCGATACATCCACTCCACCAAGATGTCGAGACGCACCCGAGAGGAATTATGATCCACTCGTCAGCCTATATGCTTCCATTAATTCCTTTGATGTTAACCAACAGACCAAGAATGAGTCAATCCAACGACTCCTAGAGCACTCCAAGCTCTTTCCCGACTTCCACAAATGCCTCAAGGCCTCGATCCAAATGCTCCTTGGTATGCGCCGCTGAGATCTGGGTCCGGATCCTCGCCCGTCCTTTTGGAACGACTGGGAAGAAAAAGCCAATCGCGTAGATTCCCCTCTCCATCAACCCTTCCGAAAATCGCTGGGACAATTCCGCCTCCCCTAAAATCACCGGCGTAATCGGATGTTCCGCCCCCGACACTTCAAAGCCCGTCGATTCAATCTGCTCCCGAAAATACCGGGCGTTTTCTTTCGCGCGATCCGCCAAGTCCGTCGAAGCCGTCAACATCTCCAGCACCTTGAGCGACGCCGCTGCGATTGGAGGCGCAATACTATTGGAAAATAAATACGGCCGCGATCTCTGACGAAGCAAATCTACGATCTCCTTCTTCCCCGAAGTGTATCCGCCTGAGGCACCTCCGAGAGCTTTTCCCAAAGTCCCCGTCGTCAAATCAATCTTCCCAAAAAGACCACAATGCTCATGCGTCCCGCTCCCGCGCGCGCCCAGGAATCCCGTGGCATGACAGTCATCAAAGTGCACCAAAGCGCCATATTTTTCCGCCAGCGCATGAACGCCCGCAAGATCGGCAATCACTCCGTCCATCGAAAAGACCCCATCCGTCGTGATCAACTTATGTCGCGCTCCTTCGGCATCCGCCTGCTTCAGCTTTCCCTCCAAATCCGCGAGATCATTGTTGGCGTAGCGATAGCGCTTCGCTTTGCACAAACGCACGCCATCAATAATTGAGGCATGATTGAGCGAATCCGAAATCACGGCGTCCTCCGCCGTCAACAAGGTTTCGAAAAGCCCGCCGTTGGCATCGAAACACGAGGGATAGAGAATGGTATCCTCCGTTCCGAGAAACTCCGTGAGAGCCTCTTCCAGCCGACGATGCAAGGTCTGCGTACCGCAAATAAATCGAACCGAAGAGAGCCCGAAACCATATTCATCGATCGCCTCTCTCGCCGCTTCCCGAACCTCAGGGTGATTCGACAGCCCAAGGTAGTTGTTCGCGCACATGTTGATCACCCGTCGACCGTCATCGAGCGTAATCTCCGCGTCCTGGGGCGAACTGATGTGACTTTCTTTTTTAAAAAGGCCATCGTGCTTAATCTCATCCAGAGTTGTGGCTAGCTGAGTCTGAAATTCAGAAGTATACATAATTTTTAAGGTGATATTTTATCCTAGATCGGACCATTGCAGAAGAACTTTCCCGCAGGAGCCCCCTTTCATCGCCGCGAAGCCTTCTTCGAAATCGGCGTAGTGAAAACGGTGAGTGATCACGGGCGAAATATCGAGGCCCGACTGGATCATCGAGGTCATCTGATACCAGGTCTCGTACATCTTCCGGCCATAGATTCCCTTGATCGTCAGTGAATTAAAAATGACCTGATTCCAGTCAATCGTGACATTCGGCCCGGGAATTCCCAACAGGGCAATCTGCCCACTATGCCGCATATTGGAAATCAAGTCATTAAAGGCATCATGATTTCCGGACATTTCCAAACCGACATCAAATCCCTCTTTCATTCCCAATTCATCTTGAACGTCCGATAATTTTTCCTTCCCCACATTGACAGTCCTCGTTGCTCCAAGCGTGCTGGCTAGCTCCAGGCGTGTCTCGTCGAGATCAGTAATCACGACGTGTCTCGCGCCCGCATGTTTCGCGATCGCTACTGACATGATTCCGATTGGACCCGCCCCGGTAACGAGCACGTCCTCACCCAGTAGGGGAAACGTGAGCGCCGTATGGGTGGCATTTCCGAGGGGATCGAAAATCGCCGCCTCATCGCGTGAGATCTCCGGAGCCAGTTTCCAAACATTTGTCGCCGGCAGCGCGAGATACTCCGCGAAGGCACCCGGCGAGGTCACCCCCACGCCCTTGGTGTCCTTGCAGTAATGCCGCCGTCCCGCCAGACAGTTGCGACACCTTCCACAAATCAAATGCCCTTCCCCGGAGACAACATCACCCACTTTCAAATAATCTACCTCCCCGCCGACCTCGACAATGTCCCCCACAAACTCATGCCCCGTCACCAAGGGCACCGGAATGGTCTTGGCCGCCCATTCATCCCAATTGTAGATGTGCAGGTCGGTCCCACAGATCCCCGTCCGATCTACTTTAATCAAGACGTCCCGGGCCCCAATTGAGGGCTCAGGAACATCCAACAAAGCCAAGCCAGACGCGGAGTCGTTTTTAACAAGTGCTTTCACGATAATTCAATTTCGATTTCCGAGGAACATCCTTTGATCTGGATTTTAGAGACACGCAAGCCGCGATTCTTGAAAATGTATGACAGTGAATTCAGATCCCTCTCACACTTCTTCGCAACAAAGTGTAAACTACACGGTTTCCTCCTCCAACTACTGAAACATTCTGCTAATTATTTCTCAGCTACTCCCCAATGAAAACTTTCGCTCTCCTGCTCTTAATTTCTATCGCCACCCTCTCCGCGCAACGAGGCCCAAGACCTCATGAGATTGCCGAATCACCCGCTGACATCGGCTCATCAGGCTTCGTCTGGTATCCCATCCTTGAAGACGGACTCGCCGAAGCCAAACGCTCCAAGCGTCCGATCTTCTTCATGGCCGCCGCTTCACAGTGTAGCGGGGTTTCCGGAGTCTTCTGACCCGGCTACACTCACACGGCGTACCGTGAGTACACCCAAGACGATGTTATCAAAGCGAGCCGCGACTTTGTCTGTATTCGCATCGACTCCTACGAAAGCGAAGAGGCTCAGAAAATTGTCCGCAGCCATCTCAACGGAAGATTTGAAAACACCGCCTTCTGCATCCTTTCCCCTGATGGCAAAGAACGCCTGACTCGAAGCGGACGTGGACCCGGACAGGTTTTTAGAGGAGATCTTGCGAGCTCCCTCAACACTATTTCCAAAAAATATCGAAGCAGAGACAAAGGTGCCGCAGTCCCCGATTTCCCCACATTCAAGCTCAGCCTAAACGTCTCTTCCGCCGACCAACGCCTCCTCCTTCTCGTTACCGGGAATGACAAGGAACTCGAAACCGCCCGCAAGCATCTCCAACCATTCGCAGAGCAGCCGGACATCATTGGCCGCTTCCACTACGATTTTGAAAGTGACGAAAAAACTTGGTCGAAGGTCTTAAGCAAAAGTAAATCAGGCTCCCGGATCATGATTGTTGCAGCTGACGCCTTCGGACAAAAAGGCGAAGTCCTCAAAAGTTTCCCTCTCAATGTCAAACTGAGTGATCTGAAAGACGCTCTCCTCAAGGCCAACGAATCCTACGCCAAGAACACGACGAAGAAAAACTACGGCAATCACATTCAGAAGGGCCGTCGCAATGGCGTGACCTGGGAAATGCCCATGGAGTATGGTGAAGACCGGGACGGAGACGGAAAAATCGACCATCGGGGAGGAGCTGGTCGTCCGGGGCCACGCCGGCGGTAGGAACTATCGTTCTGCCACCTTCAATCGGTAGAATCTTTTTTCTCCCGCTTCAACAGGCTTCCCAAAAGTCATCAACTCCCGCCCATCGACCGGAACGGCCCGTGACACCA
>JAKMEV010000141.1:0-4886 GCA_022425785.1 Akkermansiaceae bacterium
ATATTACTTGTTCTGCCCCTCAGCTGAACGCTCACCCCGCTTCCCTTCCCTCCCTGATTTCTATAAATTTTCGTTCTTTTCCCCAGATCTGAAACCACCAAATCGAGATTTCCATCCCGGTCCAAATCACCCATTGCGGCAGAATAACTCATCCCCAGCAGCCCCAACCCCCAGTCCAGTCGCTTCTGAAACTTCTTCCCGTCAAGATTCTGAAAAACCAAATTTTCCTCAGGATTCTCGGGAGCGTCTTTCTCAATCTCCCACATCGTTCGCCCTATCCGGGCTTTGTCGAGATCTCCCCCCCCCTTATTCCGATCTGCGTCCATGAAATCCCGCGAAATCCCATTTGAAAGAAAGACATCTTGATACCCATCGTTGTTAAGATCGCCAAATTTCACGACCCAACTCCACTCGCTGCTCCCCACTCCGGCGGCCTGTGCCACCTCCTGAAAATAACCGCGCCCTGTATTCACCTGGAGATGATTTCTCATATACTGCCGGGGAATCGACTGCATCAAAATGTGCCGACGGGAGGGAGTCAAGGCTCCCATTTTGACTTTCGATTTGTAGTGAGAATTCGAAGCCATTTCCACGGACATGAGATCAGGCAAGCCATCCCGATTGTAGTCCGCAACATCGCTTCCCATCGAAGACCAGCTCGTATGCGGAAACACCTCGGCAATGACATTCTCGAAACGTGGCACACCGCTTTTTGTGACCCCGTCATTCCGAAACAAGCGATCGGGTGTGTCAAAATCATTCGCGACATACAGATCCAAGTCGCCATCACTATCGTAGTCCCACCACACCGCTGAAAGCCCCCAACCTTCCATTTGCAGGCCGGATCCCTCGCTCACATCCTTAAAATTCAACACTCCATCTTTGCTCTCGTTCAAGAAAAAGTAATCTTTCCGCCCATACTCAACGAGCTTGTTCCGTCCCTCAAAATCCATCTGAAGTTTGTAATGCCTGCGATAGGCCGCTTTCACCTCCGGACCGAAACCACGATCAATCACCGGCATTTCAACGGGCCGACCTTTTGGAGCGATCAATTCATTACAAAGTAGAAATAAATCCAAATCACCATCGCAATCAACATCAGCAAAGAATGGCTGAAGTGAGGCATCCTGAACACCAAGTCCCGCGGCCCCTTCCAACTCCACAAAGCTCCCATTGCCATCGTTTAGAAACAGTTGGTTCGGCGCATCGTAGTGACACTGGTAAAGATCAAGATCGCCATCCGCATCAAGATCAACCAAGGCCGCACCAGTTCCCCATTGATCATTTCCCTGAAGAGAAACAGGCAAGCTCGTCCGGGAAAATTTCATCTGCCCTTGGTTCAACCACAGCGCATTTTCCCCGACCGCACCGGCCTGATAGATATCCAACAAATCGTCCCCATTGACATCGGCAAGACAGATGCCTCCCACTGCCATCCCCGAATAATACAAATAAGCTTTTTCGTGATCCTCGATCAACTCATGGGTGAAATCCACTCCGGCATCCCGGGCGCATTCCAGAAACAGCTTCTCTGATTCTTTCTGCCCAAAAACAGAACTCGTCCCAAGGGCCCAGAGGAGATACTTCACACCACGCTTCACTAATTCAGAGTGAACACAAAAAACCGCAGAGGAAAGACCTCTGCGGTTTTTTTTTAAATTCGTATGTTGGCAAATAGTCTACCGGCGGCGACGCATCAGAAGCGCCAAACCACTGAGTCCAACCAACAAAGTCGATGAAGGCTCGGGAATTGCACTTGCCTCCAGAATTTGGAAACCTGCAATCGTTGCTCGGCCAATACCGTTCGCATCTCTCAAATCCATCGTGGCAGTTAGATCACCTGTAAGACCAGTGATCCTAGCGGTATTCGTGCTATTCCATCCACCACTTTCATTGTATCGAGCTCCCGTCGTGACATCGGGGCGTCCAAAAATTCCATTCGCAGTGATCCCCTGCAGGTGTTGGGCTCCGGCGGTATCAGTCGCGTAATAAACGAGCAAATCATAATTTGTATAAGGAACACCAGTGACAGTGAATGTTTGTCCGCCGCCATTGTTGTCATCCCAATAGCCACGGTTTAGTTGAGCGTCACCCACACCGGCGTTAGCATCATTATTAGCATCACCGTCACCCCAGACACCTCCAGAGGTCCATGTGATAGATGCCGTAGTGGCAACTCCTGCCGAATCGGCGAGGGTGTTAACGGTGCCGGTAGCTCCACCCGTATTATTCCAATTGGATTGTGGCACCAAGCCAGCGACTGTCCCACTCGCGATTTGTTGGTTGGGATGGTTAGCGATCGACTCGGTGAAGTTGACGCCAATTGTGGCAGCTGAACTGACCCCTGTCGCAGCCGCTAATGCGGCTAAGATTGTTATGTTGATTTTCATTTTAACGTGCTCGGAGCGGGTTTTGGAAGCAATTGCGGTGCTCCGGAAGGCTTCCTAATCAAAATCCCTCTCTCGGTCAAGATCTATTTTATCCCCCCTTGGCGTGAAATTTGACCGCTCAATCAGTTGCACCGAGCCACCAGCAGGGTCAAAAATCCAGTCGATTCAACCTATCCGGTAACGATACGCCGAATTCTTTTCTCCGCGCCCCACCTCCCGCCGTCCTGCCCCAAGCGCTCAACACCTGGCTCCATGACCCTGCCAATCTCCTGCGTCAGAACGGCCCCCAGAACCTATCTTATCAGCGGATTTAATTATTTCGCGGGGAAGACAGGGAATGGTATCAGGAGTGCGTCCTGGTTGGGATTTTCTCAGCACGACCAGAGCGCTGTTCCGCGAGTTGAGGCATTCCGCGCCGAAAAAACTTGTCAAGGTGCCTCAGATGTTCATTCTAACGGGTGTGACCGTTTCGTTTCGAACTCCCATTAGACTTTATCGGGGTTTTGAAAACTCCACGGCACCGCCACAAAACAACATTATGAAAAATAAGAAACTTAGAATCCTCTCCGCCCTCTGCGTCGCGATCTTCGCACCAGGCTTGGCAAGCGGAGCTGCGATCGCTGTAACTAATGCCAGCTTTGAGGACAACGTTCTGAGTGGCAACCCTTGGGCCGATGCCATTCCCAACGGCTGGTTTTCCGAGGGTAACGTTGCTGGAACACCAGGTGCGCCAACTACGGATCCCAACTTCAACAACACCTTCCTTGAATTGTCTTCAGCGATCGGGGCCAGCGGTGGTGATGGGCCGAACAACCTCGGCATACGAACCGGCGGACTTATCTACCAGGACCTCGGGGTTCTTTTCCAGCCCAATACCACTTATACAGTCGACATCATGGTCAACCGGCGCGGGGAGGCCAACAACGTTGGTTACTTTGGACTCGCTGACATCACCGGGGCTACTATGGGAACGGCTGGCGCCACTGACAGTTCCCAGATCACAACATCTAACCAGTTCTTGGCAGTCTCGTCACTTGACCCCGCTGCTGGAAATGTTGCCACCTTCACTACCGGAGCAACCGTTCCTGCCGGAAATGTTATCCTCGCAGTCGGCGCCACAACCGGCAACGTGGTCTATGACCTCATTTCGGTTGACGCTACTTCAGTGATTCCGGAGCCCTCCTCCATGGCCATGATCCTCTTGGCCGGATTGGGAATCTTCCGCCGTCGGCGCTAGGCTAACCCGCAGAAAAAGTTGTTTTAAAAGGTCACCAGGCAACTGGTGGCCTTTTTTCTCCCCCTGTGGTATGCCATGCCAACTTAACCACCGCTCAATCTCACAGGCATGAGTCTAACAAAAACGATAATCTTTTGGATCCTCCGGACGCTCACCTACGCGCCCATCGCCATCCTCTCTTCCTGCGGCCCCGATGACCCCGAGCCCGTCGGCACCCAAACTCCCCCACCCACTCTGTCGGAAGGACAATCCTCCGACCTCAATATTGTTGCGGCCACCGAAAGCGACCCCCACCTGATGGATCTCGATCCTCTCAAAGACGGATGGGATAGCGAGCACCTCAGCTCTCTGGCTGGAGAACAACTCAACAAACTCGCCGAAGTCTTCGAAGACTCGGGCTTCTCCGACCAAAGCAAACTTCCAAAGATCTTCACCGACGAGGTCAACTGCAACTCTCTGCGCCCTTTAGATCTCAAGAACGTCCTTCCAGATAAGGACACCACCGTTCTCCGTCCTTCCTCTTTCCCAATCACGGCATCCAAGGTCTCCTTGGCCGATTGCTTCTCTGCTCTCACCTCATCCGCACCAACCAACGGCGAACGCTATGCCAAATTTAAAATTATCGGCATTACCCCCATTGAACAAGGCTTCCAATCAACTCAGCTCGTTTCATTGAACATTCGGAACGGCACCTCCGCCTGGGAACAGAATGCCACCTGGAATATCGCCTGGAAAAGAAACGGCTCCGAGTCACCTCTGATCAATTCTCTGAAGCTAGAGGAATTTGAAGAGATTCACAGCGCAACCAAGGGGGTGTGGTTTTCCGACCAAACCGCCTCGGTGTTCTCCAAAGAAACTGAAATTTCCATTGCCACCGGTCAGTTCGGAATGGGGATTGGAGAGTGGACAGAACGGCTCAACGATTACCTCCTCGTTATGCAGTATGGTCACAACGGCCTTGCCGTCGGTGATGTCAATGGAGACGGCTTTGAAGATCTTTACCGATGCCAGACCGGTGGACTACCCAACCGACTTTTTCTCGGCATGCCCGACGGAACCCTCCGCGACTACTCCAAAGAAGCAGGGCTCGATTTTCTGGACAACTGCCGGGGTGCCCTCTTCATCGATCTGGACAACGACGAAGATCAAGACCTCGTCCTCGCCATGCCTCTTCAGGTTGTTTTCTTCAAAAATGATGGCTCGGGGAAATTCGAAATCGCCACCCGAATTGATCAACAAAATGTCTATTCATTGGCCGC
>JAKMEV010000160.1:0-2022 GCA_022425785.1 Akkermansiaceae bacterium
CCTCTCATCTCTGCGATCATTCTGCTCGCCGCCATCAGCTTCCTTTACTTCCAAAAGGAAGGGACTCCAGCAGAACCGAGCACGCAAACAAACACCGAGCCCCCAAAGGCTCAGCCGAAGCCCGAAAAGTCCGTCGAAATATCCGACCCGCCTGGGGACCCAGCAAAAGCCTCTCCGCCACCAGCGGTCGGCAAACATTGTGTCATCGGAGAGAAAACCCGCGATGGTATCGGAATCTATTATCAAGGTCGTGAAATCGCTCACGTCATGGGACACCCGGCGATCAACTGGCTCGAACGTGACAACCGCGAAGCCGAGGAATCCCCCCGCATGGCCATCAAAATGATCGAGTTAAAACCCGGTCAAGTCCTCGCCGACGTCGGAGCAGGTTCCGGCTATTATAGCCTACGCCTCGCCATGGAACACCCCGAGAGCCAGATTATCGGCGTCGATATCCAACCTGAAATGCTCACCTTCCTCGAGAAACGCAAAAAGCAACTCGACGTCAAAAACATCAAGACCCACCTGGGGAAAATTCACGACATCGGCCTACCTCCCGGAAGCATCGATGCCGCACTCATGGTCGATGCATACCACGAGTTTTCCCATCCCTACGAAATGATCAAGTCGATCTACGACGCCATGCGACCCGGCGGACGCATTTACCTCCTCGAATACCGTGCCGAGGATCCAAACGTTCCCATCAAAAAACTCCACAAAATGACTCAGGCCCAAGCCAAAAAAGAAATGGCCTTCGTCGGATTTGAATGGGAAAAAACGATGGACCAACTTCCCTGGCAGCACTTCATGATTTTCAAGAAACCATGAAGCCACCCGATTGGTTGGACCCCGAAAACGACCACCTGCTTGGACTTTCCGGCGGACGCGACTCCGTCTTTCTCGTTCACTGGCTCCATCAATCCGGCTTTCAAAACATCACCCTCTGTCACCTCAATCATCAATTCAGAGGAGACGAAGCCGAACGCGACGCCGCTTTTTGCAAAGAACTCGCCCAAGCACTCGACTTGCCCTTCCTCACCGATTCCGTCGATGTCACCGCTCTCGCCAAGGAACAAAAACTCTCTCTCGAAACCGCAGCCCGACAAGCCCGCCACACCTTCTTCGCCCGCTGCGCAGCACAAACAAAATGCCCCCGCATCCTCCTTGCCCACCATGCTGAAGACCAGGCCGAGACCATCCTCTTCCGCCTCATTCGCGGTTCGGCAGGGATCAGAGGAATGGCTGCTCAAAAAGAAATCATCGTAAACGAAACCCCCCTCCACCTACTGCGACCAATTCTCGGTCTCCGCCGGAGCCAAATCGACGACTTTCTCTCAGGAAAGCAAATCTACTACCGGGAAGACGAAAGCAATAATGAAGCTTTTGCCGTCCGAAATCGTATCCGGCACGAAGCCCTCCCTCTCCTGAGCGACATCTTCTGCCGCGACCCCATCCCCCCACTCTTACGCGCCGAGGAACATGACCGTGAACTGCGCGAACTCATGCGGTCCCAACTGGATCAACTCAACCCACTGGACCCTCAGGGACGCCTCCACCTTCCAACGCTGAGAGAGCTCCCCCGCGCCATTCAACGTCAAATCCTTCACGACTACCTCCGCGACCACGATATCCATGAGCTCTCCTGGGATCTTATTTCCCGATCCATCAAGCTCCTCGAAACAGAATCCCCGCCCGCACTCGCTCTTCCAGGTGGACTTCGTCTCCGCCGCCGCCAGTCCCGCATCTTCATTTCACCATGAAATACTTCACCCTAATTCTCCTCCTCGGCCTTTGCTCGTGCAGTATCTCGGAAAAGGATCCCGAGGACAAAAACGACCCCGATAAAGAGGACATCTCCATTAAAAAGCAGATTATCGGGCGCATCGCCTCCGTTTCCTCCACCGGAGGATTCGTGCTGATCCAAAAATACAGCGCCGGCAAAATGCCCGTGAATACCATCATTCAAACCAGCGGGCCAGATGGTCGAACAGCCAGCCTGAAGCCCTCAGGCGAGAGAGTGCG
>JAKMEV010000169.1:0-4432 GCA_022425785.1 Akkermansiaceae bacterium
TCCGTGTTTCGTGCCGCCCGCCAAATCGAGTTTGCTTTTCTGCAGGAAAAGCAGGATGAGCCGAGTGTTTCGGAGTGTTGCTCGCATCTGATGGGGATGGATACAAGTCTCACCGAGACCTGCACCAAGCTCTTGTTTGAGATGGGTCTGGATGATTTGGCCAAGCGGGTGAGCGTGGGCTGGAATCGACGGATGCGCTCGAGTGCTGGGCGCGCGACCTGGCCGACGGCGTTGATTGAATTGAATCCGCGTTTGCCGGATATCTCCCAAGAGGAAGTTCGCCGAACGATGTTGCATGAGTTGGCGCATTTGGTGGCCTACGAGCGGAATGGAAATCGACGTATTCAGGCGCACGGTCCCGAGTGGCAGCAGGCTTGTGCTGATGTCGGTATCCCCGGTGAGAAAGCAACGCATCGTTTGGAGCTTCCTTCGAGATCAATAAAGCGGCGTTGGCGTTATCAATGCCCTTCATGTGGGACGAGCTTTGACCGGGTTCGCCGGTATAAGAGTCGGGTGGCTTGTTACGAATGTTGCAGTAGTGTGAATGGTGGCGATTACCACGAAAGCTTCCGGTTGATGGAGCTTAGTTTGGTGTGAGTCTCTTGCGGTAGTCTCTCGGTGACATGCCGATGAGTTCGGAGAATTTTTTGGAGAAGGCCGAGTGATCGTAGAAGCCGACTTGAAGCGCGATCTCAGTCATGGGCAGTTTGGTGTTTACGAGGAGTTCACAAGCTTCGAGGATTCTTAATCGTCCAACGTATTTTTGTGGGCTGGTTTTGAAAGTGTCCTGGAAACGCCGTTGGAGTTTTCGGACGGACATGCCGACGCTCTTGGCGAGGTCGGGCATGGAGACTTTGAAAGCCGAATTGTTTTTAAGATACTCGGTGACGGGGAGGAGATCGAGGTAGGGTTGGAGTGAGGTGCGGACGCCTTCGAAGCTTTTGACCAGGCCGCAGACTCCGGCGACTTTCCCATCCTGGTCGAAGAGTGGGATTTTGTTGGTCACGAACCACTCGGGCGTGCCGAGTTGGTTGGGGAAAAGTTCGACAATTTCGATGAGGGGTTCCTTTGTCGAGATGACCTTGCGGTCGTCGTTCATGTATTTCTCGGCCATTTCGATGGGGAAGATTTCGCGGTCGGATTTTCCGATCATTTCTTCTTCGGACTGAAAGCCGCAGCGTTCCACGAAGGTCTGGTTTCCGGCCATGAGCCGGAGCTCTAGATCTTTGACGAAATAGAGGGTGTCAGGCATGTAGTTAAAAAGCCCGGAAACCTGTCCAGGGCAGAGTTTTTCGACCCATCGCCTCTTGATGTCTTGGGACGGCATGTCGTTTTAATACAAGAAATAATCGCTTCTGCACTAGAAAACGATTGGTGAAATCGCTAGCGTTTGGGCCTCATGTCGAACGAGAAGATTAATATCGCGATTGTCGGGCTCGGCTTTGGTGCCGAGTTTATCCCTATTTACCAGCGTCATCCGCACGCCAATATGGTGGCTATTTGCCAGCGGACGCAGTCGACTTTGGATGAAATCGGAGATAAGTATGGCATCGAAAAGCGCTATAATGATTACGACGCTCTCTTGGCTGATCCGGAGGTCGATGCGGTTCATATTAATACCGCGATTCCTGATCATGCGGCCCATACGATTGCGGCCTTGAAGGCCGGGAAGCATGTTGCTTGCACTGTGCCCATGGCGACTTCGGTGGAGGATTGCCGGCAGATCGTGGAACTCTGTCAGCAGACCGGCTTGAAATACATGATGATGGAGACAGTGGTTTACGCCCGGGAGTTTCTCTTCATGAAGGAGCTCTACGATAAGGGGGAGCTCGGAAAGTTGCAGTTTTTGAAAGCATCCCATCAACAGGACATGGAAGGCTGGCCGGGTTACTGGCCGGGGCTGCCGCCGATGCATTATGCGACGCATTGCGTGGGGCCTGTCTTGGGCTTGGGTCGCCATGAAGCGGAGTATGTTTCGTGCTTTGCATCGGGAACGATCGCGGAGGAGATGCACGAGTGTTACGGGTCGCCCTACGCTATCCAGAGTTGTCACATTAAATTCAAGGACAGTGATCTTTCGGGTCTTGTTTATCGTTCGCTCTTCGATGTGGCGAGACAGTATCGAGAGTCATTTGAAGTCTACGGTGTGGATAAATCAGTGGAATGGCCTTTGATCGAAGGGGAGCCACTTGTGGTTCATACGGCGAAGAAGCCGGAGCCCGAGATCCCGGAGAAAGTTGAGTGTCCCGATTTTGCGCATTTGCTCCCTGATGAAATCGCGCCCTTCACGACGGGTGGCGTCTACGGGGGTGATGAAGGAGAGGACCATCTGTCCTATACCCAAGGTGGAGGTCATGGAGGATCCCATCCCCATTTGGCTCATCAATTTGTGGAATTGCTGAGAGGTAAGGGCGAGGGTTATCCCAACGCGGCTCAATCAGCAAATATTACTTGTACGGGAATTCTTGCCCACGAGTCCGCTCAAAAAGGTGGAGAGCTCATCAAACTTCCTGAGTTTACCCTGCAATAGTCACTGTCATGAAACGTCTCGCTTTAATGATACCGCTGGTGCTGATTGTGGCACTCTCTTTCGCGTTGAACAAAGCGGAGACGCTGGACGAGAAGCAGGGTCCGGTTCGGATCTTGTTTCTTGGGCATGATTCGAAACATCACAATTCCAATGCTTACTTTCCAATGCTTTCCAGGGCTTTGGGGCGGGATGGGATTTACTTCGATTACCATACCAATGTTGAGGACGCTCTGGGAGACGCGGAGTATTTGGCGAAGTTCGATGGAGTGCTGCTTTACGCAAATCACAACGCGATCACGCCGAAGCAGTTTCAAAATCTGACGCAGTTCATTGAGAATGGTGGTGGATTTATTCCGGTGCATAGCGCGAGTGCGTGTTTTGGAAACGAGCCAGGGTTTGTGAGGTTGGTCGGAGGTAAGTTCGCTCATCACAAAGGGAAGGAATTCAAGACCTCGGTAGTGGCTCCAAAGCATCCGGCGATGAAGGATGTGAAGGAATTTAAAGCCTGGGATGAGACTTATGTGCATTCCGGTCATGGAAGTGATCGCACGATTTTGATGGTCCGGAAACCAGAGGGCGATGACAACGTGAGTGAACCCGAGCCATGGACCTGGACCCGGGAGCAGGGAAGGGGACGCATTTTTTACACGGCCTCGGGACATGATCAACGGGTATGGTCGCGCGGGGAATTCCACCAACTCTTGAAGTCCGGAATTCTTTGGTCAATCGGTGATGAACGAAAGAAGAATTACGATGCATTTGTCTCGTCGCGCAAAGCTCTGACTTATGAAACGCGGGACAATATTCCCAACTACGAGAAGCGGCCCAAGCCGCTGCAGTATCAGCACCCGCTGAGTCCCGAGGAGAGTTTGAAATATACCCAGGTTCCGGTGGGTTGGAAACTACAGCTTTTTGCAGCCGAACCCCAGATTGTGAATCCGATTGGCTTGGCCTGGGATGAGCGCGGACGGCTTTGGGCAGCGGAGACTTTGGACTACCCGAATGAGATCAAGGCTGAGCGCAAAGGCGCGGATAAGATCAAAATTCTCGAGGATACGAATGGAGATGGTCGATGTGACAAGGTGACGGTCTTTGCTGATGGACTCAACATTCCGACCTCTCTGACATTTGGAAATGGTGGCGTTTATGTTCATCATGCCGCCGAGACTCTCTTCCTCAAAGACACCAATAGAGACGATAAAGCTGATGTCCAGGAGGTTGTCCTTAAGGGATGGGGAACGGGAGACACCCATGCGGGGCCGTCGAATCTTCGCTATGGCTTGGATAACCAGATTTGGGGGACGGTGGGTTACTCCGGTTTCTCCAATAATGGTCAGAGGTTTGGAATGGGAGTGTATCGCTTTACCAAGAGTGGTTCCTCGCTGGAATTTCTCCATCAATTCAATAACAATACCTGGGGAATGGGGTTCAATCCAGCCGGTGACGTTTTTGGTTCTACAGCCAACAATAACCCCAGCTTTTTTGGAGGGATTCCGGCAACCATTCTTCCAGAAGGAAAAGGTCTCAGCGCCAAGATGATTGCATCGTCTCCGACCTTCCATCCCATCACGCCGAATATTCGTCAGGTCGATGTCTTTGGGGGCTACACTGCGGCAGCGGGTCATGCCTTTGCAAATTCGGACAACTTCCCGGAATCATGGCGCGGCAAGAGGGCCTTTGTGGCCGGACCGACGGGGAATCTTCTGGGCATGTTTGATACGAGTCGCGATGGTGCGGGATATAAGTCTAAGAATGCTTTTCAGTTAGTTGCTTCGGCTGACGAGTGGTTCTCGCCGGTTGCTGCCGAAGTAGGTCCCGATGGAAACCTTTGGATCTCGGATTGGTATAATTTTATCATTCAGCATAACCCAACGCCGAATGCGGGTCGAGGTGGATACAATG
>JAKMEV010000302.1:0-4060 GCA_022425785.1 Akkermansiaceae bacterium
CTGAAACAGCCTCTGGTGCGAATCTTGGGTCGGGTCAGTTGAATAGCGGGCCGGGCGAAGTGACTTTGGGCGGAAATTCCGCCGCCGAGGATGTCAACGTCGATAGTGGGAACCTGAATCTCAATGGTGAGTTAACCGGCGTGACCGATCTTGCCGTGGCATCCGGAGCGTCTTTGACCTTGGGAGCGGCCGAACGGATCAATAACGCGGCGGTGCTTCACAATAACGATGGCACCGTGACCTTGAATGGTGCCGAAGAAGCAAAGACCTTCAATTCCACTGGCTTGCTCGATGGGACCGGCACTTTGACTGCCGAAGATTACAACCTGAGTAATGGTGCGACGACGGCAGTTGGTGCTGATCTGGGAGGTGGACAAATTATCAGCGGACCGGGGATCGTGACCTTGAATGGCAATGCCGCGGCTGAGGATGTCGATGTGAACAGCGGGACCATGAATCTCAATGGAGAGCTGACTGGAGTGACTGATCTGAGTGTTTCTTCCGGAGCGGCCTTGGTCCTTGGGGGCGCTGAGCGAATCAACAACGGTGCTGTGCTGAATAACAACGGCGGCAACGTGAGCTTGAGCGGAGCGGAAGAGATTGCGGAGTTTAACTCCACCGGAACCCTCGATGGACCGGGCACTCTGACTGCGGCAAATTATAATTTGAGTAACGGAGCGATTACGGCCGTTGGGGCCAACCTGGGAAGCGGACATCTGTCCAGCGGACCCGGAGTAGTAACCTTAAATGGCGATGCTGCCGCCGAGGATGTCGATGTGAACAGCGGGGAGTTCAATCTCAATGGAAGTCTGACCGGAGCCACGGATGTGACTGTTTCGGACGGAGCGATTCTTCGGAGCGCTTCCGCTGATCGTGTTAACGATGCCGCGACGGTGAACCTGAATGGTGGCTCGAACTGGATTCTTGGAGGCGATGAAACGGTCACCTCATTTGTTTCCAGCGGATTGTTGAACGGAGGAGGGCTTCTTACCGCAGATCAATACGACTTGAGTAATGGTGCGGTGACGGCTGTCGGGTCCAATCTTGGAACCGGTGTTCTCAATAGTGGTCCTGGCGCGGTGGTCCTGAATGGCGATACCAATGCGGACATTTTAAATGTGAACAGCGGGACCCTGACAACAGAGGGCGCAGTGCAAAACTCCGGTGGAGTGATTACGGTGGGCTCTGGCGCGACTTGGTTTGTGAATAATTCCTATGTCTATGATTCGTTGCAGGGAGCCGGCACGGTTGACCCAGGAGGTGTCAATGGAAACACCTTTACGAATTCGACTAATCTTCGTCCTGGAACAAGTATCGGATCGATTTCGGTCGTGGGTGACTACGTCGAGAGCGGTACTTATCATGGCGAACTTGATCCGACCTCTTTGGGCGGAGCGTATCTTCTGAGCGATAATCTTACTGTGAGTGGCGGGACTACCCTGAGTGCTTCCAGTGTGTTTAGTCCGTCCACAATCAACGGATTGACCGCGGATGGTGTCCTTATCGGACATCGCTTCGACATCATTTCCTCTGCAGGTGGTATTGCCGGCGGGTGGAGTGAAATTACCGATGGTAATAATGCCGGTCCCGGGGGATCGACCAGCGAGTCGCAATTTTTCTTCAATACGGCAACCGGAGATTTGCTTGCACTGGGCCTGACCGGATCGCAAACGCCGTCAGATTATTCCGGAATTACTTCCAATCAGGTTACGATTCTGAATTCGATTACGGATGGCGCGACCGATGCGGTCGGGAACTATAGCAGCACTGATGGTGCGGAGGGTACCGTTCTGGATGCCATCTATGCCAACGGCGCTCCCGGAGATGTCGGTGGCCGCCTGTCCGCTCTGAATGCGCTTTCTCCGGAAGGCTATGCCGGAGCACTTGATTACACCCTCCACGCCACTCGCGTGTATGCAGATAGGGTGAGGACCGCAGTGCCATTGGTCGGGACATCAAAGTATGCCATTGTGGCGGGACTCAATTTCTTCGGCTTGGGATCGTCATCTTCCGATGATTCAAATGACTACGACATCAACAGCAGCGGGGGATATGTCGGAGTCCGGACCAGAGGAAATGATGAGTTTACCTTCGGGGGATACCTTGCTTTTGACAGCGGAGACATAGATGCTGGACGAGCCGATATAGATGCGGACGGATTCGTGTTTGGTGGTTTCGTGGAATACACGCCACGAAACGCCAAGGCTCTCTCATACTGGGGAAGCATGTCCTATGGCTCGTATGAGTTTGACGGTGACCGCCAGGGCTTGGTTTCCCGCTTATCAACTTCGAGCTTCGATGGTTCGGCCTTCCAGGCTGGCTTTGGCGTGGACTACCTTTCCTATGAGAAAAATGGTTTCCGTATCGTTCCCAGTGGATCGTTAAACTTCATTTCGTCGAGTGTGGACGGCTTCTCGGAATCGGGTGGCCCTGATGCGTTGATCGTTGATGATATGGATGCTGATGCAATGTATTTGGAATTGGCTCTCAATCTTCAGTACAAGCTCCCGAAGGCTCCGGCCTACTTGTATGGTGAGTTGGGATGGCAGCACAATTTCGGCGATGTCGATCACGACGTGTCCGCGACCTTGGGCGGCTCCAGGTTTGAAGTGAATGCACCGGGCCTGGGGTCCGATGCGGTCATTCTGGGACTGGGTATTCAATACGATGTGAGCAAGCAGTATCAGATCGATTTGAGCTATCGTGGAGAGTTTCGCGGTGATGCCGATGCCTACAGTGGCTTGAACCTCGGTATCAAGGGTTCCTTCTAGATCCACAGATCTTTCACTGGCCGTCATTCGAGGGAATGGCGGCTGTTTTCTGTGGTAACATCCGGCATTGCTCTTCACGCAAATTAGGAGTAGGAAACGCCCATGAGCGGTTGCGGTAGCAGCAAAGGTCGGGTCTTTGGCCCCCGCATGAAAATGGACGCGTCTCTCCACAAGGAGAAGAAGCCGGAATGGCTCAAGGTTCGGTTGCCCAATAATCCCGTCTTTTGGGATACGAAGTCGCTCGTCAAGGACCTCAATCTCGTCACCGTGTGTGAAGAGGCCCAGTGCCCCAACCGTTGGGAGTGTTGGGGGCAGGGGACGGCGACTTTCATGATAGCGGGGGAGAAATGCACGCGTGCATGTGGCTTCTGTGCAGTGAAGACCGCCAAACCTGATGCTTTGGAGGCGGACGAACCCGAACGGGTGGCTGAGGCGACGAGGCGGATGAAGCTTAATCACGTCGTGATTACCGCCGTGGCGAGAGACGATCTGAAGGACGGCGGCGCCGAACATTTCCAGCATACCATTGAAGCTGTGAGGGCAGAGAATCCCGAAATCATCATCGAGGTGTTGGTTCCGGACTTCAACGACAAGGACTGGGCGCTTGAAATGGTGATGCGAGCCCGGCCACATATTTTTAATCACAACCTGGAGACCGTTGAACGTCTCACTCCGTTGGTTCGGAGTCGCGCGCAATACGCTCGTTCGCTCGCTGTCCTCAAAAAGGCCAAGGAGATGGCCGGAGGGAAAGTTGCTACCAAGAGTGGGATAATGCTTGGGCTGGGAGAGCGCGATGAGGAAATCTCACAGGCAATGGACGATCTGCGGACGGCTGACGTCACCGTCTTGACTTTGGGGCAATATCTTCGTCCGACCCAAATGCATCTTCCCGTCGTGGACTACGTCACACCGGAAAAATTCCAAGAATGGAAGGAAGTCGCCCTCGCGAAAGGCTTCCGCCACGTCGCGAGCGGGCCCTTGGTGCGCAGCTCCTACCACGCCGCCGACTTTAGGCCTGAGGAAGATGTGATCGAGGCTATCGAGGCAGATCTCGCGGCGATGACGCCCTAGAGTCAGGGAATAGAGCCCGCGGCGTCCCCGTTGCTGGGCTGCGCTGGCCCGGCCATCCAGGCGCCGAGGGCGGTGCGACTCCTTTCTACGAAGCTTTATTTTCAAAGTTTCTATTTTTTGTCTTGCTAATATCTGGTCTGACTGGTCTAGTCTAATCTTATGAAGCAAGTGGGATTATACGAAGCCAAATCCAAGCTCTCCGCGCTCGTCTCGGCTCT
>JAKMEV010000209.1:0-2582 GCA_022425785.1 Akkermansiaceae bacterium
ATGTTGAATTTGGCGGCGAAGCATCCCGATCCCAATATGATTTTGCTAAGCTCGAATGGACCGGTCAGTGACTTTACCAAGACCTTGAAGCCGAGAGGGGACAAAGCGACAGCCTATTATTGTGAAGGGGAAACCTGTCAGCTGCCGGTCAACACGCCTGAAAAATTACAGGCTTTGCTTCTCAAGCAGAGCGCAAAGTAAGGATGGCGAGTTCCGGCGAGCAGGCAAAGCGAACGCGCAGGCCTACAGTGCCGATGCCTCGCCCGACCCAGAGCTGGGATTGCTCCTTCTCGTAGTGTCCGTAAATATAGTTTTTGCCGTACTTTACCTTGGCCGGGGCGTATCCGATCAGAGGGACGCGGCATTGTCCTCCGTGGGTATGGCCTGAGAGTTGAAGGTCGATGCGATGGGAGGGGCGTAAATAGTCGAAGGCATCCGGTTCGTGGACGAGCGCGATGACGGGCTGATCTCTTTGATGCCCGCTCCAGGTTTTTGAGGGGTCCGGGGTGCCTCCCCAAATGGAGTCGATACCAGCAATAAAAACATCCTCACCTTTGATTGAAATGGTCGTTCCGGCATTTGCGAGATAGCTCACTCCGGATTTTTCGATGGTCTTGCGGAGAAGTGATTGGGAGCAGTGCCAGCGATCATGATTTCCCGGGCTGGCGATGATTCCGTGCGGCGCGGAGAGGACTTTGAGTTCACGGAACAATTCGGGAAGCGAGGATTGATCTTGAATGATAAAGTCTCCGGTGAGGGCAATGAGGTCCGGAGATTCCTCTTTGAGCGCGGCGATGACTTTGGCGAGGAGTTTGTCATCGGCTCCCGGTCGGTAGTGAAGGTCAGTCACCTGGGCGATCTTAAATCCGTCGAGAGCCCTGGGCCAGCGGGGCAGGGTGATTTCGCGATGGGTGGTCGAGAGTTGGTCGGGCTCAATCGCTCCAGCCCAAATGCCGCTGGGTATGCTGGCTGCAAGAAGTCCGATTGAGCTGCGGCGGGTGATTTTTTTCAGGGACTCGAGTTTCGGCTTGCTGGACATATGGGTGGGCTTTCCTTATGGTAAAAAGTATGAGTGAGGCAAGATTGTCTATTCCGGAATACGCCATGGCATTGGCAGAGGTGGCGAGTTTGCGCTCCGAGGACCCGTTTCGAAAGGTGGGGGCGGCCGCGCTCGATTGGGATAACCGCGTTATTGCTACAGCCTACAACGGATTGGCGCCGGGATTTGATGCGCCTGGAGGGTTCTGGGATAACCGAGATGGGCGGCAGAAATACATGCTTCACGCCGAGGTGAATCTTTGTAGCCTCTTCAAGCGCGGTGAAGCAAAATTGGTTGCGACGACGACTATGCCATGCACTGCTTGCATGCAGACCTTGTGTGCCTACGGGATCAAGGAAATCTACTATCGTGAGATTTACCGGGAGTCGGATGCTCCCGAGATTGCCAAATTATATGGCATTCATCTGGAGCAAGTTGCACCAACCGACGTTTAAGTGATTACTCTCCGGTCGGTGGGCCGCTTTCGAGTTCTAGGTCTCCGCCGTAGAAGCTCTTGACGTAACCAAATTCAATTAAGGTGTCCTGCCAGGGAGCGAGGACCTTTGGATTGCCGAAGACAATCCGTGCCCGGGCCAGCCATTTTTCGGCCTCGGCACCATTGTCGTTATTGTATTCGAGCGCGGCATTTCCGTAGTAGTAAATTGGCGAGTCGGAGAGGAAATCGGTATCCGCGATGTATTCCTTTGCTCCATCGGCGTCATTGAGTTTCAATTTACAAAGGAGGCCTTTGAACTTGATCAGCGGGATCATGCTGGCGTAATTGGGGTCCTCGGAGGCCTCTTTGAGGAGTGATTCGAGATCAACCAGAGACTCCTGATATTTCTGGGAGACGAACTTGATTTCGGCGATGTTGAAGCGGACGTTGAAATCGTTCTTTTGAATTTCCAGAGCAACTTTGAAAGCGTCCAATGCTTTGTCGAAATTGCGGAATTCAACGTAGCAGGCACCCCGGAGATTCAGGATGGCGGGGTTTTGATCGTAGATTTCCTCGGCTTTTCTAATTTCCGCGAGGCATTCGAAGACTCTTTTTTGGTCGAAGAGTTGTTTGCAGCGTTGGGCGCTTACCCCGTATTTTTTTTGGTCATCTTCTGAGAGGGCTCTGATGTCAGCGATCCATTGTGGGATTTCTTGTTTCTCTGCTTCAGCAGATTTTTGTTTTTGAGCCGACAGGCAGAGGGCTGAAGCCAGAAGGGCGAGGGTGATTTTTTTCATAGGGAAAAGGAATTCTTTGAGAAGCCTAGGGAAGTCAAATTGCCTAGGCAATGTTAGAATAGAGACCTTTTTGAGCAAGATACGTTCGAATTTTTTTCGGAAGCCACCGGGGAGGAATGGCGCTGGAGATGTCCTCTCTGATTTGAGACGAGGAGGCCGGGTGATCTCCTTCGATGAAATGAGCCCGGTAATCGGGATGGGACTCAGGGTGTCCGTCTCTCCCAATCACAATAAATTCAACATCTTCCGCGAACCGTTCGGGGTGTTTCCAGCGAGGCAGGGAATTCCATTGATCGAGCCCCAGAATAAG
>JAKMEV010000222.1:0-3199 GCA_022425785.1 Akkermansiaceae bacterium
TTTTAGTGGTGATCGCCGGAGTCGAAAACCCCGAAGTGGAAGTGGGCAGCTGGTATTACCATGACGAATGGATGACGGGGCCGAAGGAATATATTCGTCGACAAGGCGAGGATTTGCAGACTTGGCAGAAGCGGCTAAAAGGCGGAAAAACTCCTCCCAAGGATTGGGCGCCGACCTGGCAGGATCCTAAAAGTGATGGCGCACAGGATTGGTTCTCCTCGATTCGCAAGACCAACGGGCAGGCTCTCATCATCCCTCCGGGTTGGCAGGAGAGCTGGATGTACGGCGAGTATCAGAAATGGCTTCGGATTGAGGCCGCAGCTGGATCGTCACTGACCTGGGTCCTGTATCCCTATCCAAAAAATACCGTTCCCCCTCTTGTTGAGGCGGTTGAAGGAGGCGTGAAAATTTCTCGCGAAGGAGAGAGTGATGAAGTGACCTTTGGAGATTCAATCGAGATTTCGCGCAATGGTCGTAAGGCTGAATTGAAATAGGAGGTATGTCACCAGATGAAAGTTGCCATTCTCGGAGCGAGTCCCAAGCCGGAGCGTTATTCTCATCAGGCCCAGCTACTCTTGGTTGAGCATGGACATGATGTCTTTCCGGTGAGTCCGACGGGTCGGGAAATTTTGGGAGTGCCGGGAATGACTTTGGTGCCTTCGGGTATGGATACCGTGACGCTTTATGTGGGTCCCGATCGCCTGGCTCCGATCCTGGACTCATTGATCGAAGCGGCGCCGCGTCGGGTCATTTTTAATCCGGGGACGGAGAGCGCGGAGGCAAAGGCGAGATTGGAGGAGGCGGGGATCGAAACCGAGGAAGCCTGCACTTTGGTGTTGCTTCGGACCGGGTCGTTCTAAGCGATGGGATCCGGGCAGGTATCGCGGCGTTGGCAGCTTTGGCAGAAGTCGCCGAGATAGAGTTGGTCGATCCATTCCATCATCGGGCCGAGATGCTTTTTTTCGTCGGTGATGAAGCCCGCTTCGAAATTTCGTCGTAGCGGGCTCTTGGCTCCCACTCCGGCTCCGGTGAGATTGGCCGAGCCGATGAAGCCCTCTTTCCCATCGACGATGATCGTTTTGGTGTGAATGCGAGGGCAGAGGATGCGCTCGAAGAGATCGCTCTCGATGAGCGAAGGATAGCGATCGAAGTCCTCGCGGAAGCGCGGTCCCGGCTCCTTGGCATGGAAGAGGCGAACGGCGACTCCTTCGTTGACGAGGTCTGAGAGAATCTCCAGAAGCGGGACAAAGCGGCGGCCTTTCTTGACGTGGAGATCCTTGAGGTCGGCGGTGACGATCCAGAGGTATCGCTCCGCCCGGGGGAGCATTTCCACGATCACCCGTTGGTGGATGTCTTCGTTGAGAACCAAATCGATCACGGGCACCAGTGTATCGGATAAAATTAAAAACCGCCACCCTGTGACTTGAAGATCGAGGATGACGATTCATGGGTGAACTCAGCGCTCAAAATCGACAAGGACAGATTGTTCGGATTTTCTTTGAGAAAAATGTCGTTCTCCGTTGTTTGTTCCAGGCTGTTCTGGTCTTACAGGTTTCGGTGTTTAATTATGGAAGTCGCAGATCTTGAGATATTCCCGATTATTTTTCATATCCCGACCTGCGCTTATCTGCGAATAATCCGCCCCATCCAAGCTCTCCATCCCCAGTCCATGACCATCACCGAATTATTAGAAAATTTCCCGCCCGAGGGGGAAGAGGATCTCATTCCTAAAATCCATCAACAACTGGAAGACTCCGGGAAGACGCTGGTCATTCTCGATGATGATCCGACGGGAACCCAGACGGTTTTTGATGTCCCTGTTCTCACGTCGCTTGATCCGGTTGATGTTGAAGCGGCTCTCGATGAAGAGCCACCGGTGCTTTTTATTCTTACGAATTCGCGGGCGCTGACACCGGAGCAGACGACGGTATTGCATCGTAAGCTGGGAGCGGTCCTCAAGAAATTTTCGGATGATCTCATCGTTGTTTCACGGTCCGATTCAACTCTTCGCGGGCACTTTCCTCTCGAAACCAACATTCTTCAAGAGGCGCTTGCTCTTCCGAATGCGCCCACTCTGTTCATTCCATTCTGCGAGGCCGGAGGTCGATTGACTGTGAACGATATTCATTACGTGGTGGAAGGTGATACCGCCACACCGGCGCACCTCACGCCTTTTGCCAGGGACAAGGTTTTCCCATTCTCCCATTCGTATTTGCCGGATTACATCGCTGAAAAGGCCGGAGGTCCGGTGGATGTGCAGAGTATTTCGCTGGAGCAACTCCGGTCCGGAGATATCACGGCCGAGCTTGCGGCCCTTCCCGATTGTTGCACCTGTATCGTCAATGCCACATCGCGCAAGGACCTCGATGTTCTCTCGCATGCTCTCTACCAAAGCGAGCGTCAGTTTATCTTCCGCTCGGCGGCATCTTTCGTGCAGTCCTTCGCAGGGATTACTTCACGCCCCCCTCTCGAGTCCTGGCAGATGCAGGATCTTGATCCCAACCCCAACGGCGGCTTGATCGTGGTCGGTTCCCATGATTCCAAGACCTCGGACCAACTCGCTGATCTTCTGGAAAACGCCCCTGATGCCGTGGTGATGGAGTTGGATGTGCCCTCTCTGGTGTCCGGAGAGACTCCGGAACTGCCATTGCACGAAACAATCGCCTCGGGGAAGACCGTCATTCTTCACACCTCCCGGGAACGCATTGAGGTCGATGACAATCTCGCGCTTTTAAGGACTGTTTCCAAGGCCCTGGTTGCTCTCGTGAAGTCGGTGAAGGCCCGTCCATCCTTCATCATTGCCAACGGAGGAATGACTGCATCCGAGATCGCGACCCAAGCACTCGGTATTAGGAATGCCCGCGTTCTGGGTCAAATCCTGCCAGGCGTCCCGGTCTGGACAATGGGAAATGAAACCCGTCATCCCGGACTCGTTTATGTCATTTTCCCCGGCAATGTCGGAGGCGACGATGAGCTCACTCAGGCTTATTTGAAGATGAAGTAGATCATCATGCGAAACATAAAAACACCCAAAGAAGTCATTGTCGGCGCGTCGGGTTTTAGCGGCTTCCTCCTAAAGCGTTTTGCCGAGAGATACAAAAACCCCAGGGAGTTGCGCCCGGGGGTCTTATTCGGTTGAGAATTGGAGCAGGTTTATCCCTTAGCGAGAAGCTTGGTTACGACTGCTTCGACTTCCTTC
>JAKMEV010000253.1:0-8393 GCA_022425785.1 Akkermansiaceae bacterium
GGGTGGGTGCCAGAGACCTCCGCGAGTGCCTGCTTCTCCAATTGGATCACCTTGGTTTGGGGAATGGCCTCGAAGCCGAGATCGTCGATGAGCATCTCGATGAGTTAGCTCGAAACCACTTCCCGCAAATTGCAAAAGCTCTTCATCTCCCGCTTGAGAGAATTGCCGAAGTAGTAGAACACATTCGTGCCCTTGATCCATCACCCGGCTCCCGTTTTATCGCCGGAGGGAATCCCTACATCCAACCGGATGTCGTCATTTCCGAGCTAGGATTTGGAGAATACCAGGCCTCTCTCACCGGAAGTTATCTTCCCCGTCTTCGTATCAATGACGAATACAAGGACCTCCTTGCCAACACCGCAGGAGATCGCAAGACCAGAAATTACCTCCGCGATAATATTCGTGATGGACGAGTGATCATCAAGGCCATCGATCAGCGGCAGGAAACAATTCTGGCCATCGCCCGTGAAATCATCGCTCGCCAGTCTCCCTTTCTCGAACATGGCACCCGTCACCTCAAGCCGATGACTATGAATGACATTGCCGAAAAGATTGGCGTTCACCCCACAACAGTCTCACGGGCAGTTGCAGGCAAGTATATCGACACTCCGCACGGACTCATGGAGATGCGCAGGTTTTTCGCCACTGGCTATCACACCAGTGACGGCAAAGATGTTTCCAACGAGGGTGTTCGGGAGACCTTGCAGACCTTGGTTTCAAACGAGGACGGCGCGAAGCCGCTTTCAGATTCCAAGTTGGAAAAACTCCTCAAGGAACAAGGCATCGACGTGGCGCGGCGAACTGTCGCCAAATACCGGGAGCAACTCGGGATACTCCCCTCACACTTGCGTAAGAAATACTAGCCCGACGCAAAAGTCCGGTTAAGGTCTACTCATGACCAACGACTCGCTTCGCGACGCCCTTTCCCAGGTGAAGTATCCTGGCTTCTCTCGGGACATTATTTCTTTTGGCCTCGTTAAATCCGCTGAGGTTGCGGACGGCATCGCCATGGTGAAGCTTCAGGTGCAAACGCGTGATCCAAAAATCCCGCAAACTATTTTCCAGGACTGCCATCAAGCCCTCGACCCCATCTTTGGAGGGTCGGAAAAGGTGAAGATCGAAATCGACGTTCAAGATCCTCCGGGAGCACCAGGGGCGGTCGCGGGATCTCCCGAGAGCGCATCCATTCCGGGAGTGAAGCGCATTATTGCAGTCGGTTCGGGGAAAGGTGGAGTGGGCAAGTCAACGGTTTCCAGTAACCTCGCCATCGCGCTTTCGAAACAAGGCCTCAAGGTCGGTCTCTGTGACTGCGATCTTTATGGTCCTTCCGTTCCCTTGATGTTCGGCGTCCCGCACCATCAGCCAAATGCCGACTCTGAAGATCGTATTATTCCCATCGAAGCTCATGGTTTGAAATTAATGTCCATGGGCTTCCTCCTTAGCGACAACTCACCCGTAATTGTCCGCGGTCCTCTTGCCAACCGATACACGCAGCAATTCCTGAAACAAGTGGCTTGGGGTGAACTCGACGTCCTCATCCTGGACCTTCCGCCCGGCACCGGTGATATTCAACTGACCATTGTGCAAACCGTCTCCCTCGATGGGGCTGTCATCGTGACAACGCCGCAGGAAGTCGCCATGATTGATGCTCGAAAAGCCGTCTCAATGTTCGCCAAGGTCAACGTTCCCATTCTTGGACTCATTGAAAACATGTCGTATTTTGAATGCAATCAAGGCGAGCGATACCACCTCTTTGGAAAGGGTGGTGCGCAAAGAGAGTGTGACCGCTTAAAGGTTCCTCTTTTGGGTCAAATACCACTTGAAGCAGTGATCGGAGAACGCTGCGATGGCGGCGAACCGGTCGCTCTTCTCAGTCCCTCGGATTCGAAAATCTCAGCAGCCTTCCACACCTCAGCTCAGGCGCTCTTGGATCACGTTTCAGGAAAGTAATCAAACGGGGACCGCCGTCTCCTCGATGATCTCGCGCACGACGGCTTCGCCTGACCGCCCGGAATAAACGGCATCGCTTTCCAGTACCAGGCGATGTCCTATTACGTCTGGGGCGAGGTCTTGAATCGTTTCGGGCACAAGATACTCACGCCCTTCAAACAAGGTCATCGCCTGCGCGACGCGAAGAAGATTGAGTGAGGCCCTTGGGCTTGCGGCCAGTTTTACCCCCTGTCGATTCCGGGTGGCAGCGACCAACCTCACAACATACTCTTGAAGTTGATCGGTCACTCCGACCTCACGGGCAGCGGTTCTGATTTTGAGGATCTCTTCCATCGTCGCCACGGGCTTGACTCTTTCCAGGGGATGGTTTTGTTCCTGAGCTCGTAAGATTCCCACTTCTTCAACGATGGAGACATAGCCCAGAGAGCACTTGAGTGCGAAGCGGTCCATCTGGGCTTCGGGTAATGGATACGTGCCGCGGAGCTCTACGGGATTCTGGGTTGCGATCACAAAAAACAAATCCCCGAGATCATGCCGATTTCCTTCAATGCTCACCTGCCCCTCCGCCATTGCCTCTAAAAGGGCGCTTTGGGTCCGTGGTGACGCCCGATTAATTTCATCGGCAAGAAGGATATTGCTAAAGATGGGACCGTGGTGAAATTCAAAAGTCGAGCGTTGGGAATCGAGAATACTCACCCCGAGAATATCAGAGGGAAGCAGATCGGGGGTGAACTGAATTCGCTGGAATTTACCCTCACCAATCGACGCAGCAATCGCTTTTGCTAGAGTCGTTTTTCCAGTGCCAGGAAAATCCTCTAGCAAGACATGACCTCCTGCCACCATGGTTGAAAGGACACGGCGGACGACCTTTTCCTGTCCCAACATGACGCTCCTAACCGAGCCCTCCAGGCGGGAAACGATTTCCTGAACAGGCATCACTTACCTTGCTGGCCGTTTACGGAGTTATTCCACTTATCCCATTTGGGCCGAGCCGTCTTCTCATGCCAATCCAGTAATTTCCTCAAGGATTCAAAATCCTCCTTAGGCATTTTTTCTTTAAGCCTCGCCAGTTCGTTATCATTACGCATCTTTTTTCCCTTATTGGTTGCTAGATAAAGTTCGGTATCGATGAGCACGCGTGGTCCTTGTTCAGTGGGCACAACAAGCATCAGGGGGCAATCCATGGAGATGCCGCGACCGCCATCGACCATGAGCGACACACCTCTCATCCGCCCTTCGACATGATTCCCCAGAACCCGGTCGGGAACTTCTGCAACCGCCGCCCCCTTAATCAGAAAAGTGAGGTTTTTCAGGATGGACAACGGACTCTCCGGTATTTTACGAACAGCGCTTCGAGAGAGGATTTCAGGGATGTTTCCTCCAACCACAAGATTCCGCCACTCCTTGGTGATTTTCAAAGCGGCTTCTTCCGAGGCGGCCTCATTTGCGGAGTCATTTAAAGCGTTCACACGTTTAAAGAGCGATTCCAGAAACTCCTTTTCAAGCTGTTCTTGATCTCTCGCAATACCAGCCGAAAGCTTGGCGCGATCCTCTTCCAGGTCCTCGGAAAGCAAACCGGAAAGAGGGCGCTTTAAACCCGGGAGAATCAGCCAGCCCCCCTTAGCTTTGGACATCCAAATGGAATGGTATTTGGGCATCCATCCTCCATTTTTTGGAAGAATTTCCAGGACACCCAGGGCCAGATCACCGGATTGATAGATCTTTTTAGCTCCAACTTCGACGCCCTTTAAGTTGCCTGAAGCCTTGGCCCACCACACTACGAATTCTCGATACTTCTTCACCTTTTCCACTTCAGGATCAATTTCATTCTCATCGATCAGAACATCTTTAGGATCGGCGACTTCTGCATCTTCAGGATCTCCCCCAGCTTCTTTGGGCTTTTCTTTTTCCTCCGGCTCTTTGTTCTCTTCCGGAGGGTCGCGGAAGAGGTAAGGCAGGGATTTTTCCATGGTCCCATCGAAAAGATCCCTCGCCACCCGATCTAAAATCTCAGCAGGATTTACAGCTCGCCGCGGTTCGTGCTCTTTTTCATAAACCGAAGCCATACGTTCAGTGTTTACCTCATCCCGGAAATGCACTTCCCGCTGATGCGCGCGCCAATGGTCCCATTGATCTTCATCGGCTTTTGCGAAATAGCCGGGGAGACTCACCCGCCAACCTTCCGGACTCTTTCTTACTCTGAAGATGACCGGACGGAGCTTTTTGCTATCCCGTCCGGTGGAAAATCCGGCTAGAAATGACACCAGCATTGATTTCTCGGATTCGTCTTCCTCACCATCAAGCAAGACCTGCATCACGCCGGGTCGATTCAACAGGCGCCAAACGTTTCTTGCGTCCTGGTTTTTCATCCCCTTTCGGGTCATCGAAATGATTTCTTCCCATGGAATCTCATCGTGATCGCCTCTTTCAAGCACTCCTAGCCAGACCAAAAGCTCCTCGGTCCGCCCGGCTCGGGCTGCGGCCAGAAAATTTTCCATCACCTTTTTCGGACTGGCGGATTTCAATAATTCAGGATCCACCAATTCGGCCATTCGTTCTTTAAAGCGCCTGAGGGCCTCCTTTTTGAGGCGGTCTGCCGCGGTGACCCTTTCCGCAGCCATCCAGCGTTCCAGCTCGCTTATACGGGTTCGCAGTGACTTGTCAAAGCCCAGGCCCATACTGTTGAAGCTGCCTTCGACCGGTCCGACGCTCCAGACACCGTCTTCTAAACGTAGCGCAAAGGCCATCATTTCGGCTTCTTCCGGATCATCTGCCGAGCGCGCTCCTACGAGCACTGCGGAAAGCTCTCCATCGGTTTTTTCGAAGCCCTCGAAGAATTCTACTTTTTCGTTCCTGATCCAGTCAGCTCTTTGGTTCCAGGCCTCATTGAGCAGGCTCTGGGTTTTCGGGCCGACGAACCCTGAGATCCCAACCTCCCCCGGGACTCCGGGTTGTTGTTCCGTAGACTTCAGTTTCTCTAAAACCGAGAGAACAGCCTTGGATGGCTCGCCTCCAAAAAGTGGAAGAAAACCCAGAAGAAAAAGGACAGAAATCCAGCGCATCGAGTTGAGTTTCGCACTCACATCACAAGGCGACAAGTCGAGTCTTCCATATCTCGCATTTATCCAGAACTAATCCAACTATTTAGGGAAAGAGCTTCCAACAAATTGTCATGAGGGCAATTCCTCCGAAAAGCCCCAAAGTCAAGCCGTATAGCCCGAACTGAACCTGAAAAGGTTGCATTTCAGGCCCCGTGAAATTGGGTGCCGGTGTAGCCGGGCTACTGACGAAAGAAGGCTTGAGAGGCTTCTGCCAATAGCGACCGTATTCTCCCTGGCTAATATCGAAGGCGATTTTAGTTTCCCGAACGGTGTCCCAATATTCTTTTGCCTCGGCCACCGCGGGAACCGTCATGTAAATGTTCAAATCCATGTCTGGTGTGGGCTCGAGATTCACCTTGATGTTCAATAAGGCTTGTTTGAGAGCCTGACGCGCATCTACTTCGGTTTGATTGTAAGGTTCCGCTTCAAGCTTTAGCCTCTCGAGTCCCGCCGATTTGTTGGACGCATCGAGCGCCTTGATTACATCTGGAACCATCTTGGCGATCGCGGTAGCTATTTCAGCGGCTTCGTTGGGGTCAGGACGGACAATGGCGACTTCCATCATCTTGTCCTCCTGCTCAAGATTCACATCGAGAGACGATCTCAAAGCGGTAATCACATCATCCAAGCCTAAGGCCCATTTTTGAGTTAAATCGAGATCGGCGGTGATTTTGGACAGTACGGCGTGGGACTCGATCTCTTTCATAACCTGCGACTCATTGACGTTTGCTATTCCGGTTGGGCTTTCTTTGAGATTGTTCCCCTTGAAAGGAGCTCTGATGTCCGTTTTCACGATTGCGGATGCAGGATATTCTTTGTCAGCCTTCTCCCACTCTTGCTTGCCATAAAAAGCCCCTCCAATCGTGCCACCCACGGCTGTCAGGAGCAACAGCCAAGACCACCACCAAAAGCTCCTGCGTCCACGTCGTCGTTTCATTGCCGCGAATCTGAACAGATGAAATCCATCCGTCACTTGAAAAAATCAGACTTAGAGGGTCTGGTGGAAAAGATCTTTGGTCTTCAGACTCTCGACAAAGCCCGTCATTAAGCCCGCCGTGGTCTCGATATCCTGATAATCCACCGTTTCCACTACTGAATGCATGCAGCGGAGAGGAATAGAAACCAGAGCGCTCGGCACACCTTCCCGGGAGTGGTAAATGCTGTCGGTATCAGTCCCGGTAAAGCGACTGGACGCTTCATGCTGGAGGGGAATCTTTTTCTTTTCGGCAACCTCGATCAAGCGGTTGACGACCAATGGATGGCTTGCCGTTCCGTGCGTTACGGTCGGGCCTCCCCCCATCGTTACCTTGCCATATTGCTCCGCAGACAGGCCCGGGGTATCCGTGGCGTGAGTGACGTCGGTGCAAATGCAGACATCAGGCTGAAGACGATGGGTCGCCATCTTGGCTCCGTAACCGCCGATTTCCTCCTGAACCGAATTGAGACAAACTAAAGTGAATGCGGGTTTACTTTTGGCACTCGCCAGTTTTTTTAACACTTGGGCGATCATGAACCCGCCGATCCGGTTGTCTACCGCGCGGCTCACTACCCTTTTGTCGCGAATTTCCATCGGGGTGTCGGCATACACGGCTGGGTGCCCCACTCGCAAGCCCATCTGGGCTACCTCGTCGGCCCCAGACGCCCCGACATCGACCCAAAGTTCATGTATTTTGGGTGCTTTTTCACTCCCAAGACTGTCGCGTCGAAGATGAATCGCGGTGTTTCCAATAATTCCGTCAACCGTTCCTTTATCACCAAGAATCTGCAAACGTCGTCCCCGACCGGTGGCGGCATCGCTCCCACCCACTCGATCGAGGTAAAGAAAGCCATCTTTGTTAATGTGCTTAATCATGTAGCCGATTTCGTCAGCGTGCGCTTCCAGCATGACGATCTTGTCAGACTTCCCCTTTAGAGTTGCCCAGGTCGAGCCGTAGGCATCGCACTCCACCGAGTCTGCGTATTTCCCAACATAGTTGGCCCACACTTTTTGTCCTGGCATTTCAAACCCGGTGGGACTTGGAGTTTCCAGGAGATCGAAGAGAAATGATTTTTCGGCTTTCGTCATGGGGCAAACAAAGCCCAAATTGGCGATCTGGAAACCTTAAACGAAGGAAAATCCATCTGACTCTCTTTATGAAATTCCAACAGATCGGCTATGGTAGCCCGGCTTACCAAGAAGAATTGCTCCTTCGGGATGCCGTTCTGCGGAAGCCCCTGGGCCTCGCCCTGAGGGATGATGACTTGTCGCAAGAAGCGTCCCAATGGCATTTTGGGCTCTTCGATGACGATCTTCTCATTGCGAGCGTAATCGCAGTCCCGAAATCTGAGGAGTTAATTCAACTGAGACAAATGGCGGTATCCGGCCAATTCCAGGGTCAGGGATGTGGAAGGAGACTTGTTGAGATACTTGAAAATAACCTTTGGAAAAAAGGATTTCAGAAAATCACTTTGCATGCCCGGATTCAGGTATCTGAATTCTACATCAGGTTGGGATACACTCCGGTTGGAGTGCCATTTGAGGAAGTGGGAATCCCACACCAGCGCATGCAGAAAACGATTTTCCAATCTAGGTCTTAAAATCACGGGATTGAAAGACCATCCAGCCGACAATGAATAGCGAGATATTGAGTCCGGATAAAATCGCGTAGCTTTCCACGATTCGGGCCCAAGGAATCTCTTCTTGCAATAAATAGGCCCAATTCTCCATCCGGTAGGTAATGAAGACGTGCTTTACACCGCGCAAAAACGGCATGTTTTGGAGGACGAAATCGATAAAGAAAACGCTCAAGGCCATAATCGTTGCCGCCGCTGGTTTCATTTTGAAACAGGAGAAAAAGAAAGCCAATGAGCTCACCACGCACATACTGAGGCCCATAAAGCAGGCCCCAACAAAGAGGCGTGTAAAACCCTCCCCCCATCCGGGATAAACCGAGAGGATGTAGAGGTTGGGATTCCACACAAAAAGCCCCCCTCCCGCTCCGAGAGCCAACACTGACATTCCGTATCCCGTAATTCCGACGAAAATAACAAAAGTTACAGTGTAGATAATCACGGCGAAATATTTCAGCAACAGAACCCTCAGGCGGGACACTGGCCGGGATAGTACCATCCGGAGATTCCCGTCTTCCGATTCCTTCGCGACAATGTCACCACCCACAAGAGCAAAGTAGATCGAACCGAGCAAAAACATGCTCCCCCCCATGATCCAGTAAGTAGAGGTCAGGGAGGAATAGAGCTGCTCCATTGGGATAAGATTCCGTTCTGCCAATTCCGCCACTTTATCCCGGCCGACCTTGACCCAGAGTGTCAGGATAAGGACCTCGAACACGATAAACACTACAT
>JAKMEV010000287.1:0-13655 GCA_022425785.1 Akkermansiaceae bacterium
ACCGCGATTGGTTGAGAAGATGGTCTGGGCAGAGTCCGAAGAAACCGCCGCCTTGTAAGAAGCCAACACGGTATGATTTCCCGAAACCAAAGCGGCATCCGCGAAGAACAAATGCGCCGAATCCGAAGCGGAGAAATCCACCGCATCATCATTGATTGTTGGTTGATACTCGGCAGTGGGTTGGGAAGCATTGCGGCTATTCCCGGAACGATCTGTCCACACCGCCAATGGTGTTCCGTTGTCACCAAGGTTTTTCCCATCCAGCCACAGAGAGGCATCATTACCATCACCCGTGCTCGGAGTCATCACAATGACCGCGACCTCGGCAGAAACCATATCTCCGCCATCATTCCAACTTACCGGAAGAGTAAATTCCCGCTGGCTCTGGTCGAGGTGAGCTACGCTCAAGAGACCAGACTGCAAATCACTCAAGGTCATTTGCGCGACCGCACCCCCTAACAAGACCACGCCATCGACGAGAAGCTCCATGCCCGTCTCCTGACTTCCAGAGAACTCAAGATTGATCTCTGCGGCAGTGCTATCGGAATCAAGAATATGAAGATACAGTCCCGCGACACCTGACTCAGGCACCACTACTTCGGCTGTCGCCAGCTGGGGATCGCGATTGCTAACATTGGGGTCACTGCCGAAACGAAACTCCTGAAGGTTGGTCCAACCGTCGCTATCGAGGTCGCCATGAGCATCGGCAAGACTGGAATCCAACCCGTGAATATCTTCCCACCAATCGGGAAGTTCATCACCATCGGTATCGGTGCTACTCCCCTCGACGATGAGGTCGAGTTGGTAATCCTCCGAGCGGCTGGCAAAGCTCAGGCCATAGAACTCCTTACTACCATCGGGAAGCGTTGCGGGAACGCCATCGATCTTAATCTCTTCGATCCGGAAGTCGGTGGGCTCCGACCCAATCGCCAGAAACTCATCCTTGCGGGGAGCTTCGGGAAGGTAGGCCAATGGCACCTTGACGGCATAGGAATAGACCTTTGCAGTCCCCGCTCCGACAGGCCGGAGTTCCGTTTCAACCGCGACCCGGTTGGTCGGATCTTTTTGGTTCACGAACGTCATCTCGAGATGACCGGATTGCAGCAGGATCGTTTGTGCCCCGCCCACCTGGCGAACCTCGCCATAGAACTGCACATTGGAATCCGTAAAGCCTGCCGTTTGAGCGCCCGCCGAGCCAATCATCAGGCACGGAAGGAGCGAAGCGGCGAGAAGGAATAGAATCGTTTTCATCGGTAATCGTTGGTTGGTAATTTATCCCTGATGGCTCTACTGCCCCGAATGAGAGTAAGTGGTGAAGTGAAGTTTGATATCGTTGATCGTTTCTGAAAGCTGGTTCAGACCGGTCATCGGATCGGCGTGAAGATTTGCTCCTGGAATGATCAACATCCAGTCGGAGTTCCAAACCGAGCGCCCGATGAGACGGGAGCTGAGAATGACCTCCCCGTCATCGGCTTCCGGATCTCCGCTATCATGGAAGATGCGGAAGTCTCCGTGGCGTCGCAGCTGTCCGAAGCTACCATCCACTCCGGTAAGATTTGGAATGTATCCCGGCGCGCTCAGGTTGCCCGTGTTGATGGTGAACGGCGTTGGAATGCGCTGCTCCTGAATGTTCCAGGATCGCACTTGCGGCCCGGCGGTGCCCGACGTTCGGAGATAGTCATTTCCGACCGGGACGAGATAGGCCCGCGGCGTGGTAGCCAGGCCGGCTTCGTTGTAATTCTCCAACCAGACTCCGACCCCGCGAATCTTGGTCGCGTAGTTAGCCGTGCTATAGCTGTGATCTCCGGGTGCCAGGGAATGGCCAAAGAAGTTGACCCCGTTGTTCACGTGGGAATTGAAACGGATAACAATCCCTGGCTGCGGTCCTTCCGCCGGCGTGGAGAACGGGCGACAATGACTGACGAATTCAGGAAGCGCCGTGAGGTCCGGCACGATGCGCGCTTTGAGAGCATCTTCCCAGCGGTCCTGACTTGCATCAGAGTCCGAGCCAATTCGGAACAGCTCACCACGAAGGGAGAGCTTCTCGAACTCAGCTTGGGGAGTTCCAATTCCAAGCTGCCCTTTGAGCACCTCGAAGTTTCCATACAGTTGATGGAGAATCTCGGCAAGACCACCCTGCCCCGAGCGGGGTTGCCCATCGGCCCAGAGTCCCAACTGACGTTCTTTGACAATGGCATCCAGGAAGGTCCCTGCAGCGGCAGGATCGCCTTCTTCAAGACTCGTCTCGTAATCGTAGGCTTTCGCGGCCAGCCAAGTGTAACGCGCGGCATTGTTAAAGGCGCTCTGATACTTGGTCATGGCATCGTTGCGGGCGATCCGCATCAGCATGTCGTTATAGCGATTCTTCTGCACCTTCGCGGCGAGGATCTTATTGAATGCTTCACGCTCACGAAGGAGACGGAATCCCTCCGCCTGCGCCGTGAGATATTCCTGACGTTTCAGCTCGATGTTATGTCGATGGGTCGCAATGGCATCCCGCATCGGCACGTCGTTTCCAGTGACGCTCACAAGGTCGACAAGCAAACCTTCCAGGGTCGCAATATCAGCGGTGAGTGCGGAATCATACTCCCGTTCAGCGACGAGCTGCTCCAAGAAAATCTTAGCTGCTGTTCCGACTCCTTTGAGGACTTTCTTTCCGGTGCTCAGCCCCACATCAACCGAAGCGGCCGCCACCAGGACACCGGCTCGCCCAATGGATGTGACATCATTCGAGAAGCCGATGACTTTCGGGAATCCTTCCGAGGCCGCCGTGCCGTAAAGCAATGTCGAGGCCGCCGCCTGATCCAGGCCGTCTTGGATAGAGTCCAACCCCAGTCCAATCAACTCGGCAACCAGTTTCTCGATGGCGGTTTCAGTCGCGATGTAAGTTCGCTGATCAATGAGGTTAATCTCACTCTTGAGTCGATTGGTCAGGACCTCGAAGTCTTGCAAGAAGCCCACATAATTCGCGATCGCGGCATCCAGGGCGATTCTCTCAATGAGTTCTTCCTCAAGAATTTGCTGAAGCCTGCCGTAGCTGGTTCGTTGCCCCCATCCTTCCGGAGCCTGGAAGGCATACGCCGAGCGCATCCGGATCGGAACCTCTCCTTCCGGAGGCGTTTCGGTAAAGTCTTCATACGAACGCCCCCCTTTCAAGGTCACAAAGGCATCGCTCAGCTCCTGAGATCCCACTCCGAGATACTCACCAAACGGACTGGTAAAGGTTGTCCCGATATTCTCGAAAAAGTTCCCCAGAGCATCCGAGTAGATGCTTTGAATCTCCGAGGTGTCGGCGAGCCCGGTCGCGTTATCGAGATTGCTCTGATAGGTCACCAAAGTAGCCGGAGCATCAGAGGCACTCGATGGAATCAGTTGATCGATGGACGTCTCGTCCAGATAAGCGAAGAGCTGGGTATCCGGTCCTTCGTATCCTTCAGGATACACTTCCCCGAATCCGATCGTGCCGTCGTAAGGACGTCCGAAGATTTCAATGAGTCGGTTTCGATAGTCCAGATCCTGACGATAAGCTTCCACGATCAATGCATCGGTATCTCCGGCGAGACGCATCAATTTGTTACCAGCCTTCGTGGCAAAATCGAGAGTTGCCATGGCATTCTCCCCTGCCGCAACAGCACGGGTGTAAATCTGATCGAAGTGCGAACGACGGTCACCACCGGAGGCGTTCTCATAGAACTCCAGATCGAGATCCAAGGTCACCGCATCGGAATCAAAGCCAAGCGGATTCACGCCCTTGTTGACTTCGTCCATCGCGAGCTGGATTTCGTGAAGTCCGCCGGCAATCGCTCCGATCTCATCAATCGCGCCGAGGCGCTCGATGCGATCCAGGTTTTCGGGATCGGTCACAGGAGTGGCATCGCCGGCATCTTCGGGAAGAAGCGAATTGGCAACCATCCAGTCAAAGTAAGCTCCCTGACCTGTCCGGTGGGCCCATTCGGAAACGCCCCAGGCTCGGGCCGGGTCAGCACCATCGGTGTATCCCTGCCACTGTCCGTCGGGGTCCTGGGTGTATTCCAGACGATAGGTTCCGCGAACGATGTCGCGTCCCGCGCGCGCCTTACCAGCCGCAAGGCGGGCGAAGGTTTTCTCATCAAGATAATCCACCTCGAGAACATTTTGCATGAGCGAATAGAGCTCGGAACGCGACTGCCAGCTGAAGACTGGCTGGCGAAGCAAGGCATAATGCTTGTCGAGCGCGTTCACGAAGTGCCCCCACGAATCTCCATGTCCTTGCGGGTAGAGAGCACGGGCGTCGTCTTCATTAATGAAGCCGTCGGAGTTCTCGTCATAGATGTTGTAGTTCACGTTATAGGCTGCCTCGCCAAGTCCCTTGGCGTAGTTCCAGAACATGCGGTTATAAACCGGATAACTCTTGCGGAAATCAGTTCCCCGCAGAAGCGCCAACTCCTCATGAAGAAGCGAGGCTTCCATATTTTCGAAGGCATGCGTGAAGGATGCCACACTCGCCAACTCCTCGGATTCGGACACATTAATGGTCGAATCCTGCGCATCGCTATAGGCTTCCCGAGCGAGTAATTCATATAGAACCGACAAACGCGTCGCAGCCAAGAGAATAGCCTGATTGATTCCCGGCGTGCTCACCGGATTCGAGGTATTATCGATCGAAAGTTCCTTGGCCCTCTGGAGAACGGTCTCGTAAAGTTCGATCAAGCCCGTGTTTTCAATGACATTCTTTTGAGAATTCAAGGCCACCTTCCCTGCAAATGGCGCACCGGCGATCTGAATTTGGCTACTGTATGTCGCCGGACTTTCGTTGCTGAAGAAGTCATTGTAGCGAGCTTCGTATGGGTTGATACGATCAAGGACACGCTTGACCCAGCCCATTACCAACTGAGGGATGTAGCGCTTGCTACCATCAGCTTGCAACTGCGGTGAGTTGGCCGCACCAGCCCACTGGAAAGGTGCGGGATTCCCGGGCTTCCACTCCGCAACGGGATCGGTCACCTCGAAGGGAACCAAGGTCCAATTGGACTCGGTGCGATGACGATAGCGCAAGAGCACCAATTTATCGGCCAAGGTAACCACCGGACTTCCTTCAAAGACCACGCTGTTCAGACCAAGATGCTTTTGGAAATTGTTAAGGCTGCCATTTTCCAGGCGAACCTTCGGCAGATATTCTTGCCACAAGGTATTCCCCTGCGAATCAAATTCCTTGAGGGTGCCATCGGCGAGCACCTCTTCAGCGACGACATCGAGCGGCGCAGTATCTCGAATCCACCACTCGTAGTAGAGATCGTCGGTATTGCCACCAAATTCACCGTTGTGCTGCAGGCTGATCCTTTCACTGAAGGCGTCCGCCGCCTCGACAACCTTGATCGCGCCACGGTAGCGATCGGGAATCACCTCGATGATGTGCAAGGTAATAGCCGCTCCTTCCAATTCATCGCGGTTATTCTCCGCAATGGTGACATAAAGTGATCCTGTAGCATCTTTGGTCAACAAGCCTGGGTTAGGGACGAAAGCCGACCCCACGCCGAAACTATCAAGGTGCACTGCTCTGGCCTCCGGCGAAGTCACGGGCCCGGTCATGGCCTCATTCCAGAATACGGTCAGGTCTTCCGAATACTCATCTGGAATATCGACTACTCCGCACATAAACGGCAAGCCACCTGACGTAATCGGGACGCCATTCGGATTCAGGGTATCATTGTAAATCGAAGTAATGGCCGCAACCCAGGTGGTATCCGTCGAAAGATCACGAACGCTTCTAAACTGATCCGCAGTCCAAACATTGGGTTCCAGAGTATTGATCGGATCGGGTCCGGCTGTCAGCTCGGGATCCCCGCTTTCCTTGTCATTGAGCAAGCCACGATAGACCAATTTCTCAGCCAGCGTGTCGTAATAAAACCTCTTCTGCAATGATCCGGGAAGCTGCTTGAAATACCAGCGCTCTGCGATCGCGAAGATCTTATCTGTTTCCGCCGGAGAGAATCCTGCGGCTCCCATTTCGGAGACCTGCATGCGATACTCCCGACGATCCAAGGGACGGGTAATCCGCGCTGAGGCATCGCTGAAATCATATCGGTTCGCAGTTGCCGCATCACCAGCGCGCCCAAACACCATACTCGGCGTAGAGCTATCATAGACAATCTCCGCAGCAGCCATTGCTACCAGAGCCGGGAGCCCATTGGAGCCGGGATTCTCATTAAAGTATTCCCCTCCCTGATAGGCCAGAGTCTCCCCACGCTTCAACTTGGGATAGTTCGAACGCCAGATCGTGTCATAGACGACCTTGGTTGGATTGAGACTTCTGCCATTCCCGGTAAAGCCCACCCCGTTTTCAGGAACCCAGGCTACTGGCGTTCCAACCGCGGTGCCACCAGGTAGATAAAAATCTCCGCGATGAGGATAAAAGAAGCGGTGGAAGAATCGTCCGTCGCCGGAAACGACCCAGGCATTGTCATTGATGTCTCGCCAGAGAACACGCTGATTGACACCTCCAACTTGCACGCTCTTGCCACGGGCATCTGCCATCGAAGCATTGCCAATGACGAGATTCAAAGGGTATGGCGCAATGAGAAGATCACCGGCTGCCGCCTGATACTTAAACTCGTAGGAAAAGTCATGAGCAACACCCGGATCAGTAAGTAGAAATCGATCTTCAGGTGCCGACGCACTTTCATAGGACAAACCACTTGTGGCATTAACCAGAGCATCGGTCGGACGCGGAAACGGAATGGTTCCGGCCCGCTCTTTGAAGACCTCATAGGCTGCCATTTCAGTTTGACCGGTTTCCAGATTCTCGACCTGAACCAAGACCCATGGATCGGAGGTGTAGTTTCCGCTCTTGTCGATGACGTTGATATCCTTCTGCAGGGCAAAAGCCGCGAGCGGCGGATTATTGGGTAGTTCCTCGCCCGGCTCCTTCACCTTCAAGCCCGCCCTGTTGGCGCCAGCAGAAATAGCATGTTCTTCGTTCGGGTTATAACCCGGGCTGGTTCTGATCGGCTGGTTGTAGATGGAGAGGTCGGCATAGCGGTCCAAGCCAAAGACTTCCTGCAACCTGCCATTACGATCCACCCCTTCCGAACCGGCACGGCTCGCAATGTAAATCGCCTTATCCTTGTGCGGCCCAAAAGTCGGGTAAACCACCTCGTCATAGGCCGCAGCCTGATAAGGCCAGGCCACATTGGGGTGAAGATTTCTATCAGTCAGGAAAGGATTCTCATAATAAGCAACTTCCAGGCGTTTATCGGCGTCGGTATACAGCGAACCATCATTCACCGGGAAGATTGCGCCCCAATCACCCACTTCGGCATTACGGGTGTAGATTCTGGCATTGTAGTTTGAAACGCCATTCTGAATGTATCCGCTCCCACCAAAGTTGGCGTTATCCAAAGTGTTATTCAGTCTTGTCGCGACCTCTTGAATATCCAATCGAGCCCAGGTTCCCACGAAGAGTCCAGATGGATCACTCGCGACCGGTCCCACTCCAACATTCAAGGATGATCCGCTATTTGCGAAGGATCCCTGCGTAGGGGCGGCTTCGAAATTGAAGCTCAACAATGGCGCGGTCGAGCGAAGATTGATCACACGAGAATTGCGAAGGAGACGAATTTCTCCGGAGGTCAACCAAGGGTCGTCACCATTGGGAAGTGCAAACAGACGAAGTTGGTCCAATTGAAGCAGGTCCGCCGGATTGGCACCGGATCCGATCAACAAGCTATCCGCAGTCAACCCGGTTCCAACATCAAAAGATGTTCCGGAGGAAAGAAGGGATCCCACCGCACTTCTTTCGAGACGCACTCCGTCGACATAGAAATCAAGCAGAGTGATCGTTGTATTAAAGAAGGCATCTTCAAAAAGATGGATCGCGTAGTGATGCCATTCCGCGCCAACAGGAGGCAGGGCATGGGTCACCGGCAAGCCGCGATAGCTTGCCGTTACCGTGGAAGAAGCGGGATCGAGAGTGACCTTCAAGCCATTCGGCCCGGTGCTCACCACTGTCACGGGCTTGTTGCTCGCGGAGAGAGTGTGGCCCGTTTCGCTATCGGATGCGGGCGAAGTCAGAATCAAGGTCGTGCTGTCAACCACCGTGAGAATCTTCGTTCCTACGGCGACATTCGTTCCACTGATGTCCATTCCCTCCACGACCTCAGCTGTACTATCACAAGTCACGGTCGTAGTACCATCGGTGGTACAATTCACCAAGGTCATCGGAGCAGACTCCCGTAAGCCCTCGGCGCTCAACCAGAAATCGACCACGAAGTTATCGCCATGATCAATACTTGCGGTGGTGGGATTTCCAGGACGCTGGATCACCCCAAAAGCACCATCATTGGAAGAAGCTCCCCCGCCAAGTTCGAGCCCGCGTCTTCCGAGCACCCATTGGTTTTGGTCGGGAAGAATCGGGGCCTTGATCTCGGAACGCACCACTCGAACTGCAAGCCGTTCTTCGGTGAGATCGCCGTTGGCTGCTTCATCCGGATTCGGCCGGTAGCTATACAAGAGCACACAGCGCCCTTCCCCACTGGTCGAGAAAGCGGTTCCGCTTGTTCCGGTATTAACAAGCGCCTGGGCCGTCCGGTCGGTGAAGGGCGACTCGATGAAATTCCAATGGTCCGAGGTCCGGATATCCAACCTGGTCGGAGCCTGACGGTCCGGGATTGGATCAAACAAATGGCGATAGTGCGCATCGTCCCCCGGCGCATCCACGCTTCCAGGGAACTCGATTCCCACGCGGGGTAGAGTCGTCCGATCAACATAATCCGGTGCGCCCTCACGCATCGAATTACCATCCGCCAACTGCTCTTCGCGCTCGGAAGAAAGCAACACGGTGTCACCGGGATACCCCGAGACGATTTCAATCTTATAAGTCGTGCCGGGGTTATTTTCATCCGGCCAATCAAGCTGGTAGCTTCCGGGATGCACTGGGAAGAGGCTCTGCCCTAACTGATCCCAACGCATCGGCTGACCAAGGGCCGGACCATCCGGAGTTGCCCCGACACTCGCAAAGGTATTTTCGGGACCGAGGTCGCCAACACTTCGCAGCACTCCACCATCGCAAAGATCGGGAACCAATTGAAGATTCGGGTTCTCCGCATCGAACGACATCCCGATGGGAATCTCGGCACGGAAAACCGTCGGAGCATAGAAGAAGTGCACTTCCGTCGGACCACTGGCAAACGGCACGGTGTAGACCCGGGCAACGCGAAGGCGATTAATCGGCGTCGCATCGTCAGCCACCATTAGGTCCTCGAACTTTGAAATATCAGTCCCGAGGCTACTCAAATCTCCACTCGGCTCTGCCGGGAAGTCCGTGAGAGTAAAGCAACGGTCATAGGTCCGGTAAAACGCTCCCACAACAACCTGACGACCGGTATCAATCCACACTTCATTAAAGGGGGCATTGCCGAAGACCGTTCTCTCTATAACAGTCTGGCTCCCTGGAGCATAGATCTGCACAAAAGATTGCCCGATAAAGTCACCATTCCCATCTTCTTGACTCCCACCGGTGGCATCGAAGCGATAACGAACCTGTGCCGCCAAGGTCCACTTCAAACGAACCCAGTCAGTCACCGTTACCGGCGCAGTCGACACCCGGTTACCCGTTGGCCCGAGAGAGACCAGAGGCTCGTCAACCCGCGCGCCGAAAGTTGCCGGGTCAGCAAGATTGAGCTGATACTCCTTGGCGGTATAACGAAAACCTCCCACATCAAGCCCCAGGGAATCATTACCAACAGCCCGATCAATCGATGCCGCAAATTCGGTATCCTTTGGCACCCAATGACGACCCAGGGCAGGTGTTGGATTACCAACTCCCTCTCCGGCTGGCAAAGGAGAACCATCAAGACCTACCGCCTCAACGATGGCGGCATACTCCAACTTCCATCTCCAGATGACGGTGACGTCGTGCGTCAAGGTCGTCGTGAAAAACAGGGTCGTCCCCTGCACCACCTGGCCGTCGATAGCGTAGCCATCATTCACCAAACGATAGTAGGCAACCTTATCGGGATCAGGATCTTCCAGATCGCCCAGCTCTTCGAGTTCTTCGTAGTTGCGATTCAGATAAATAAACTCCGGCGCCTCAAATCGCGCCACACTGCCATACTCTTTGCCATAAACCGTGCCGATTTGGGGATCGAGACCGAGGGATGGAAGCAAGCCGACATCGGTTTCTTCGGTCACGGACGGATCAGCCACCGTCGGCTTGGCATACCTGCTCTCGATATTCACGAGAACCGGGCGTTCAAATGCGATCGCCAAAGGGAAGTCGAGAGCGGGAGCGTTTGACGGCGTCGAGGTTTCCGTGTCCAACTCACCGCTGAGGTAGTTAATTCCCACGACTCCCGGGACACCGTCGATGGCATCGGGCTGACTTGCGATTCCAATCGTGAAGCGGTTTGAATTGTAGGGCGAGCTTGAGGTCTCACTCTGATACTGCATCTCGATGGTGTTGGTCCCCTCGTATAATTGAACCTGGAAAGTCATTCTTCTTCCGGCGTTATTCCACTGCTGCATATTGTGGAATTTGATCGTCAATACCCGGCTGGGTTCTACTCCGGATTTCTTGTAAACGATCTTACTATTGGCATCCATTCTCAGGTCGGTCCAGAAAGGCGCGATGAGATTATTCGGCACCATACTCGGGCTGACATCCTCCGGTGTGTAGTCCACCGAGAGAGAACCGAAGGTGATGACTCCGGTCGTGGAAATAAAGCACCGGTCATAAGTGTTTTGGTAGAAGGAGAAATTGAACCCCATATCGATATCGGTCGCACGGTCATATCCAAACAGACCGGTATCGAGCACATCAGGATCAGGTGAAACCGTTGTCCCGGTCGGGGTCACCGGTAAAAATGGCACCGCTTGATCCCCTGCCAGCTCAGTGGCGCGATACCCGAAGGCGTCATCCAGTTCCCGACCGGAAACAGGCGAACCACTTCGCGCCGTTCCCGACACATCAATATCGTAGGAATCCTTGGGACTGGCGGCATTCGAAAGAATCTGCAGCGAAGCATTTTTCACCCCGGTGCTCGATGGTTCGAATCGCACCACGAAGGTCGTTGTTCCACCACCTGCAGCCACGCTTGCTGCCGGGTCGGTGATGATGGTAAAGTCCGAATTCTCTCCGGTGATATTGGAAATGGAGAGCGCTGAATTTCCATTATTGGTGATGGTAAAGGTCCGATCAACAAAGGGTGAGGCTCCCCCAGGTCGACCTCGCCAAAATAGACCGGAGAACCGCCGTCCGGCGCACCGGTCACGTCGATATCCGGAGCGGTGGCGTCACCTTCCAGAGCGATTTGGTATGCATCTTTCGGAGACGCGACATTGGTATTGAGAACGATCGTCGTCGACTTCGAACCGGTCGTCGAAGGAGAGAAGCGAACCGTAAAGGTCGTAGATCCCGAGGGAGCAACCGTTGCGGCCGGAGAAGATTGCAAGACAAAGTCGGACGTTGCCCCACCAACACTGGTAATATTCAAGGTAGACGTTCCGGGGTTATTGACGGTAAAGGTGCGATCAATAAAGAGCGTTCCCGAGCCAAGATCAACCGTTCCAAGATCAATCGCCGCACCACCATCCGGTGCTCCAGTCACGGTAATATCCGCAATGGTGGCGTCACCACCCAAAGCAATGTCATAGGAACTCAACGCGCCCGCGACATTTGTCGGAATTCTGAGCGTGGCCGACTTATTCCCTACCGTCGATGGCTGGAAGGTCACCTCGAAAGTCGTTGTTCCGCCACCGGGTGCCACCGTCGAAGCCGGAGCATCTGTCAGCGCAAAGTCAGCGTTCGCCCCTGTGATCGACCCCAGCTGCAAAGTGGAGGTTCCGTTGTTGGTCACCGTAAAGGTCCGCACAATGGTCGTAGTCGCCGAGCTGAGATCGACTGTGCCGACATCAATCTCCGCTCCCCCGTCCGGCGCGCCGGAAACCTCAATCTCCGGAGCCACGGCAGTGCCGTTAAGAGCAATACGATAGGCCGCCAGACCACCGGGGGCATCTGAATTGATAATAATCGTGGCATTTTTCACCCCCACACTCGAAGGAGCAAACCGAACCACCATCGTGGTCGTCCCACCTCCTGACGCAACTATAGCGGCAGGAGCCGTTTGAACCGTAATCTCTGATGTCGCCCCGGAAACTCCCGAGATGTTCAGTGGATCGGCCCCATTGTTGGTGATCGTGAAAGAGCGATCAACAGTAGTGCCGCCATTCCCAAAATCGACAGTGCCGATACTGAGGGAAGGACCATTGTCCGGCGCGCCGGCGACATCAATATCCGAAGCTGCCGTCGCAGAGGCAATAGACAGGATCGTTAATAGCCCAACAGCAATTGTCGTTATGAGATTGTTGATCTTCATCATTCTGGGATTTGAAAATTGAAAAGAAAATTGGTGAGTCATGGCTGGTAATTATTCCGCTCCTTCGAGAATGGACACCGAGTTGGCACGTTTAAGATTGATGGTTCCGGTGACGGTCAGGCGACTCTTGATGAGGCCATCGACCTCCTCGCGGTAGGTCCCTCGCAGTCGTCCCGGGACGGGTTGTTCGGCGTCGAAGACAATGGTGAGTTCACGGACAATCTGCGGACCTTTGGGCAGGTTCTGATGATAGGCGTGACGGAAAGGATTACTGCGGTGGAAGGGATCGAGAACGAGACTCCCGGGATGGGTCGCCACGGTCTTCCCGGCTCCCAAGGCGCCATTCATGGGAAGGCTGTTTTTGTAGATCTCCTTGAGCGCAGGCGGACGAATACTGCGGAAAAGAATGTAGGATTGCAGCGCGGCCTGATCCACGGAAGCCCGGTCGGTATATTGACCGGCACCGGAAAGCCACTTCGTGCTCGGGCTGGTTGATTCCGCCACGACGCGATCAATCAAATCATCATCGCCGTCGGCAGGATCACCATCGCTTTGCCCATCGATGCTGGTGTCGCGGGGCATATCGAAGGCCACCGCTTCGAGACGAAGGCCAACGCGTTTTCCACCCCGCTCGCGAACGCCCTCGAAGAAAGGAATACGGGCCGGATCAACGACGAGAACAGGAACCGGGGCTACCTCGGGGTCGGCTGACTTGGTTTGCATCACGGTGACTTGTGACAGAAAATGAACCTCCCCGGCCTCGTTCGAATGCATCAGAATCCGCAAAGGCGCAGGTGCCGCCGCAGGAAGAGTCGGAGCGCCATCCACCACGATACTGGAGATCGGATCGACGATCACTTCTCCCACCCAAAGTCCCGCCACCGAACCGGAATCTGAATCAGGCAGCATGTCGGTCGGCAGCTGAAGATCGTTATTCGAAGCACTAATCGGAAGCCACACTGCAGTGCCCGCTCCGGTCTTAAGGCGATAAACATTCGTCCGGCCCACTGTTCCGAAACTCCAATCACGCAACGCGCCGATGGTGAGAGTTTCCGTTGATTGGGCCGAAATAGTTTCTCCGAGATCCGAAGAAGCCGCGGTTTCACCCGGCATGGAGTCCACGCGATTTCCACGGAGATAACCCAAACGATCATCGGCAGGTCTCACCACATGAAGATCCAAGCTTCCCGAGCCGGGGTCTTGTACGATGAGATCCAATTCGGGGCTGGCATCCGTCGAACCCAAATTACTAAAGACCACCTCCAGCAAATCGAGAGTCAGGGCATCCGCCCCGCTGTCCACGGA
>JAKMEV010000306.1:0-8734 GCA_022425785.1 Akkermansiaceae bacterium
ACGCGAACGGCGCGTTCCATATTGCGGACGTTGTGCCACCAGTGGGGGTCGATACCTCCCTCAGCATGATGGGGGCAACAGGCGTAGATTTGATCCTTTGCGGAGATTTTCTGGGAGGGGATGGTGTGGCCGACCTGAATGATGACTTGGTGAGCGCCGAGGCTGTCTTCGAGATCGCCCAGATAGGGTTCGAGTTTTTTTCCGGAGGCGAAGATCAGACGGGCTTTGGACATCTCGCGAATGTCGCTGGCTCGGGGTTGGAAGTAATGGACGTTCATCCCGGGCTTGCCGACTTCGGTGATCTGCACGCGGTTACCACCAACTTGCTTGAGCATGTCGGTGAGAATTGGGTGCAGCGAGGCGACCTCGAGAGCCTGAGCACCCAAAGTCAAAAGGAAGAACAAAGAGAGAAGTGCTTTCATTGCTGTGACTTTGTTGCGGCATGAGGGCGGGACGGTCAAGTGGTTAATGCAGGTTGATTGCGTTAATTGACGATTGCTCTTACTCTTAGGAAACCTTTTTCGTTATCCGAGATCGGGGAGATTGAGCGGTAAGTGACGGTGACGGTATAATCCGGATTGACGGTCAGGGAGGTGAGCTCCATTTGATCATCGGGCCAGGTGGTCAGGTCGGTTGAGAATTCGGCTTTTGTGGTGACGTTGTCGACCGGATGGTAGTAGGTATAGGTCAGAGTATGGTATTCTTCGGGCCCGCTTCCGTTGTCGAAGTTCATCATTCCGAGAATTGGAGGAAGGTAATTTCCGGTGGCATCCCGAAGGGTGTGTTCGATGAGATTGGTGATGCCGTTCCCATTGCTGTCTCCATTGGCGTCTCCGGTAAAGAGATCACTATCGGAGGTGCCGGGGTTGCCTCCGGTTTCGGTGCTGATGCGCCAGGAGGTCTGATCGTTGGGAGCGGATGGATTTCTTAAAATAAGCGTGCTTCCCATGCCATCGGCATCACTCGGCCAACCGGCATCGTCTTGATAGGTGACCGAGAAGAGGGTGGTGTTGCCATTTTCCCGGAGCTCGATGGTTCCGGTGTCGTTGGAGAGTTTTCCTTCGTAATTCCCGGTAGTGGAAATTTCGGGGTAACGTTCCGCAAAGGCATTTGGTCTGCGTGGGATCACGATGCGGCCTCCAGCCGCAATGACGCGCTCACTGAGGTCTTCGAGTTCGGAGAAGAAGTAGTTTACTTCATTGGCGATCGAGATGTTACTGAGGTCGACTGGGGATGCTGAGGTGTTGGTGATTTCAATGAATTCAAAATCCTCATCGCTGGTCCAGCCTGCAGTGATTTCTCCCGGAGTCGGATCATAAGGGTGGTAGTTGATCTCGCTGATGATGAGATCGCCGGGCGCGGGATTGGTGGCGACGAGGAATTCGGCGGAGCTCAAGGCTGACCAGTCGCTGTCACTGATCCTGATGCGGGCATTGATGATTTTGGAGGTGTTGATCAAGAAGCTGCTTGCTTGGCTGGCAGTTGGATTGATTCCGCCTCCGATTTCGCGCGGGTCGCTGCCGTCGATGGTATAGTAGATTGATCCTCCAGTATTTGGGTTGGCGATATTTAGGAAAAATCCAGTGGAGATGAGTCCGCCGTGCTGACTTAAGATCGGAGCCTCGGTGGTTGGGGAAAGTCCATCGGCTTTCAGTTGTGCCAAAACGGTGAGGTTCCGGTCATCGATCCAGTCTTCTAGATTGGAAACGGCATTGACCCAATCAGTGCGCTTGAGGGATTGATTGGAATCCTGGGCGTCGCCCCAGCGCGCGGCTTCGGCATTGATGACATCGGCCACGGTGTTTTTTCGCGTGGCCAATCGTCCCAGGACGGATCCGTTGGTCAAGGCTCCCGAATTGAAGAATTCCCTCTGCACGGCGTCGGCGAAGCGGAGTTTATACTCGTTGTTGTTGGCGAGATATTGATGGATGTATTGCGGGTTGGAGCGTTCGAGGCTTTCCTGTTGAGCCACGGTGCCTCCCCAAATCGGTCCGGTGCGATCGTTCGTGTTGCTGGGCCAGGAGCCCAGGCTGTGCTCGGCGTCGTGAATGAAAAAGGTCCAACCCCGGTTATCTCGGGTGCGGTTGCGAACGCCAAACCAATTGTTGGATGCCGCGATGGGATTGAAGGCGGAGAGAGGGCCGTCGAAGGAACCGCTGTAAAAAATGAGGAGATGGTAATCGATGAGGTTGTCGACATCGAGATAGACCGGAAGGTTAGTGTCGCGTGCTCCGGATGAGTTGAGTCCCTGAAGTTCGAAATAGGAAGAGTTGTTATTGGCGGCGTCTTTGGACACATCAATGGCGAGGTTGTAGGTCGTTTCCCAAACGGTGGAATTACCGTCGGAAACTTCAGTGGTGTAGTCGTCTTGATTTCCGGATGACTTCAAGGTGTCGAAGTCTTCCTTGTCTCCTCCCAAATATGAATCGCCGAAGTCATCACCGGGACGCTCTTGGGTCATGTAGACGCCCCAATAGAGTCCGTTCAAATAGAGGTTGTAATAGCGCGAGCGGGTATAAGGTTGATCAAGGTCGGCCTGAAGATCGCGGGTGAGGACTTCACGAAGGAAGGTGTTCTTGTAGCTATTGTCCTCGTTGGCATTGAGGCCACTTTGGCGTTTTTTTAGCGACCAGCTGTAGTTTTGAGGTGTCCGCAGATCGATCTTCTTAAATTCGTCCGCGCCTTCGTTTCCGAAGAGCGGGAAGTTCAGGACTCGTTGGCCGTAGTCCTTGCGGAAGTAGGCTCGGAATGCGTGTTTTGGGTTGGCGAGGCTACGGGATGCGCCTCCTCGAATGCGCAGGCCAAAGTCCGATTGGAATCCGGTGAGTAGTCCATCGGGGTGGTTATATCCCGGAGGGAGAATCATTTCCATGGAAGCAGGGCGTTCCCATTCTCTTCCGCGTTCTTCGGAGTTAATATAGATGCCGCCTTCCAGGTCGAAGAGATTGTCCTGATCAGTGACGATAGATAAGGAAGGGATGTTGGAAAGGGAATCGAGGATCTGTCCATCGGTGGTTCCGGCAAACAAGGCATCGCTCATTTCATAGTCCAGAACGTGTCCGCCCACGGGTCCGATGGGAAAGCCGAAGGGTGTTGCGTTTTGACTGAGGACATCGCCGGGGAAAATGTAGGTATGGGTATCAATGTTCGATGACACGAAATCGTCTTTGACCGCGATCGCTCGGAGCGTGGTCGTAGTGATGACTGAAATAGGGGACGCGTAGAGGATTCCTGAGGTGGCGCTGGGTTCGGATCCGTCGGTGGTATAGTAAACCTCTGCGCCCGGGGTGAGGGTTGTGATTTCTACCATTTGCGCGGAGTCGTAAATGCCACGGTCAATGGAGAAAGAGGTGTCCTTCACGTAATCGCTGAACGACTCGCCGGAATTCTCCGAGTCGGGAGTTGGGTTGCGGTAATAGAGCCGCGTGGAAAAGTCCGCCGCGAGACCGTAGGAGAGATTGTTGAATTGCCGCGGGTAGTCGTTGAATTCCGTGAGGATGGTATTACCGCCATCGACTTTGACGAGGGCAAGGTATTCGCCTTCGGTCTTAAGGCTGAAGTTGGCGTGGGTCGGTGAATTTTTTCCTGAAGCAAAAATGACGATGGAGTTTCCCGGGGTGATGGTCTGCGCAGGAATCTGCCATTTCGTGAGATCGAGTGGGTCGTCGGTGAGGTAATAGGAGCCATCAATGACGACATCAAGTTGGGTGGGGTTGCTGATTTGAATCCAGTCGCTGTCGTCGCTGTCTTCGTCGAGAAGTCCATCGATATTAGAAGCCAGAAATTCGGTGAGGACCGGCTCGCCCGGTGGTGAAACGACCCCAAACCTTGTCTCTTGAAGCGACCCGTTGGCATTACTGGCATCGAGGACGAATGAAGTGAGTTCGTTAACCGGGAGGGTCTGGGTTCCCGCGCTTGCGACAGGATTGCCGTTAAGTGTCACTGTATTGGCATTGAGAATGACCCAACTCACGGTGACATCATCCCCTGGTCCTACCGTTTGCGGGCTCACGGTAAAGCTATCGAGAAGCGGTTGATCTGTCGTTTGAATGGTAAGGGTCTTTGTTGCGGCAAGTCCGTTAGGGGCGGTTGCGGAAATGGTGAAAGTCGTTTCGCTGGATGGGCCGGGGTCGAAGGTGAAACTTCCCATTCCGGCGGTGGTTTGGGCTGTGACATCGCCAACTCCCTGGTCGATTACGACGGTGGTGGTGGAGCTATCGACTTCCCATGAAAAGGCTATTTCAAAGCCTTCAGGGATAAGAGCCCGGTCGCTTGTGAAGGTGATCACGTCCGGTGCGGTTTGTCCCGCGACTCCCGAGCCATCGGTGCCCAGTTCAATAAAGGTGCGTCCGTCGGCCGGGTCGGCGGTAATATGATCCCATCGACCATTGCGAATCACAACGAAACCGCCGGGTCCGTCGTCGTAGGATTGAAAAACCAGATTCACTTCATCGAGCGGGTAGGAGAATTCGGGATCGTTCGCGAGGTTATAAATGGCGGCGATCTGAAGCGCGCTGAGTTCATTGTCAAAGATGCCCACGTCATCGACCTCTCCCGTCCAGCTGCGACTCAGCTGGGCGGGATTGTTGCCAATCATGAAGGGGCGGCTTGATCCGGGGTTGAGGTAGGAATTGGTCCCGGTGACTTGTAATACGCCGTCGATATAGAGACGGGTAGGCTTCCCCCAGGCTCCGACCCCGACGGCATGGCGCCAGACTCCGTCGGTGACATCGATGGCGGTCGCTTTGATGCCCGCCGATCCGCCGGCCCAATACATCGTGCTCTTATTTTTTTCGCGGGACATGTTCCATTCGCCGCTATTGTCATGTCCCACGAGGGTGGCCCAGTCGTTGTCAAAGCCGTCGGTGCGAAACCAAACCGAGACCGTGATTGATTCTCCGTTGCCGCCGTTGTTGTCGGCTCCATTGGGAACGGTAACGTAGTTGGTCCCATTGAGTTGGATCGCATCTCCAAAGACGCCGGAGGAATATGAATTTGTGTTAATGAACGATCCGTCGTCCGTTACGACACCGGCCGAGGCTGAATCGTTAAGGTTTGAATCAAGATCCCAGTAGGAAACAAGATGGTCTGTTGCCGCAGTCACGAGCTGGGGGAATCCCAGCAAGATGGCTGAAAAAAGTGCGCGCATTCTGGAAGGAATTTACGGGCACTATCATGTTCATGCAAGTTCAGAGATGATGGCTAAATAGTAGGCGGAAGACTCATCTAATATTACCCGATCTTGCCTAAACATACCCTCGGGGTGGACGCGAAACGGCCTTTTGTTAAGGAATGATTTTTCTCTGAGGGGTTGTCAGGCGGGGGGCGTATTGATATTCCCCAAGTCGATAATCCTATGATGACAACGAAACTACTGCTTGGTGTGTTCTTGGTGAGCACTCTGATGCTCTCCGCTCAGAAGAAAAATTGGCCCAAGGGGATTGATCCTTCGACGCTTCTCGAAAATAAAGATGCCGAACCTGATTTGAAGGTAGATGGATTTACCGATCTCTTTAACGGGAAGGATCTCAGTGGATGGTCGATCAAGGGCGGTAAGATGAAGTTCGAAGCCAAGGGCGGCTCCATCGTCGGGACTTGTGTTCCGGGGCAACCGAATAGCTTTCTCTGCACCGATAAGAATTTCGCCGACTTTGTCTTTACTACGGAATTTAAGTGGGAGGTTCCCGGGAATTCCGGCGTGATGTTTCGGGCTGCGACCAAGGAGCCTGATAAAAATGGCTTCGCGCGGGTATTCGGTTACCAAAGCGAGATGGACAACTCCGACCGTCGTTGGACCGGCGGAATCTATGGTGAAGCGATGGGCGGGTGGAAGTATCCTTTCAGCAAGCCCAAGGTGCATGATCCTGCTCTCGCTGCGATTAAAGATCTCAAGGGGTGGAATCGCATGACGGTTTCAGCCAAAGGAAATGTGATCAAGAGCTGGATCAACGGCGTGCCATGTTCGCATCTCGTCAATGACGAGCGGAGTGATGGTTTCATTGGATTACAGGTGCATGGAGGTAATGCGGGACGGATTCACTGGCGAAATGTTCGCATTCAGGATTTGGGCGGATCCAAATCAGTGGACCTTTTCGCATCCGGAGATTTCTCCGCCTGGGCCAGAACAAACGGTAAGCCCGTTCCGGAAGGTTGGTCGATCAAGGAGGGGGTGGTGACCCGCAGCAAAAAATCCGGGGACATCGCGACCAAGGAGAAATACAAAGACTTTGAACTCACCTTCGATTGGAAAATTTCCGAGAAGGGAAACAGTGGGGTGAAATACCGCACGCGCGGATCACTGGGTCTGGAATATCAGGTGCTCGATGACGAGAAGCACAACGACAATAAGAACCCAACCCATCGCGCCGGATCTCTGTATGAGTTGGTGGCAGCGCCAGTGGGCCGGGAACTTAAACCAGTAGGCGAGTGGAATACTGGCAAGATTATCGCGAAAGGGAATCTTCTTCAGCATTTCCTGAACGGGAAAATGGTTGCTGAAATCGAATACGGTTCCGAGATTTGGAAGAAGCAATTTGGAAAGAGCAAATATAAGAAGAACAAAGGCTTTGGAAGTTGGACCGGGCCGGTTCTCCTTCAGGATCACGGCGATCAAATGTGGTTCAAGAACATGCTCATCAAAAAACTTTAGTTAAAGAGAACGTCAAAAAAGCCCCGGAAGAGTCGCTCTTCCGGGGCTTCTTGCTTAAAGGAAGCCTGCGATAATCTAGGACTCCGCTGTTTTGAGCTTTCCGCTGCCGCTTGCCCGTTCTCGTTTCTGTCTTGATCGGGCTCGGTTTACTGGGTGGGAGCGAGGATCGCGGGGATTCGCGATTTGGCATGAGATTTTCACAGGGACGTGAGGGAGGGATGTAAGAATCGCGCTTTTAGTATGAAGTTATGTTTAAAAGTCCGGGAGGTGTTTTTTCCCGCAGGAAAGGTGAATTAAAAAAGAATTGTTAAGTGGGTGTAAATCGCTTCGTTCTTTTGCTGCGTCTGGAGTTACTCTAAAAAAGTCTTATGGATGGTTCTGGAAAAAAACGTCTTCTCGTTGTCGATGATGATCGCAAGCTGTGTGGTCTCATTCATGATTACCTCGAGCCGTTGGGGTATGATGTGGAAATGCGCCATACCGGAACCGAAGGTTTGGAAGAGGCACAGGAGGGCGAATACGAAGCAATTTTATTAGATGTCATGATGCCGGGAATGGATGGCTTTGAAGTTCTGCGGGAGCTGCGCAAGACCTCGAATGTTCCGGTGCTTATGTTGACTGCGATGGGGGATGAAGCTGATCGAATTGTGGGGTTGGAGTTAGGAGCCGATGACTATCTTCCGAAAACATTTTCCACCCGTGAGCTTCTCGCTCGTCTGCGTGCGGTGACGCGACGATCTCATCTTGCTGATCCGGTGCAAGCCGAGCAGGATGTCGATTGGATCGTCGGAAAGATTCGGCTCAATGAGGGGACGCATACCGTCTTGTTGAATGAAAAGCCTCTTGATCTCACTGCTCTGGAGTTCGCGATGCTAGCTTGTTTGATGAGATCGAAAGGTCGGGTGAAATCGCGTGAGCAATTGATCGAGGAAGTTTCCGAGCGAAAGTTTGATGTCTTCGATCGTTCCATCGACGTCCATATTTCCGCGCTTCGTAAGAAGATCGGTGACGATGCCAAGCAGCCGAGCTACATCCGCACGGTGCGCGGAGTGGGGTATCAGCTCATGGAGCCCGACGCATAGCCATTTATGAGAATTCCGCTGTCACTGCGCATTTTTCTGCTGTTGATGTTCAACGTCGTCCTGGCGTCCTTATTGTTGTCATGGGTTGCCGGGAAGTATTATTCAGTCGGCTGGAATCAGCTGACCCGGAGTGGTGCGGAGGCCCGTTTGGTGAGCATGGCGGAATTGGTGAATGAAAGTCTCGACGAAGCGGATCGTGAAGACTGGGGGAAGGTGTTGGAAGGGTTCGAAAAGGCCTATCAGGTTGACCTGGGGCTTTACCGTCCTTTTAAGGATAGCCTGATCGAGGGAACGGAGTGGGAACTCTCCGATGGAGAAAAGGGGCTCTTTCGAAAAGGGGTGCCACCGCGTCGTGAAGATGGTCCGCCTCCCCGTCGACGTGAGGGTGGAGGTCCCGATGATGACCGAAGACCACCTCCCCGCCGTTCGGTTGATGGACCTCCTTTGGGGCGTGGATCAGATGGCCCGGACGGGATGAGAGAGGGCGAGCGGACGAGACCTCCCCGGAGTGAAGAGGATGAAATTGATCTTCGTTTTTTAAAGCTCTTTCACACCGAACAGGGGGAAATTGGGGCAGTAAGGATCGATATCCTGGATGCGCGCGAGAGGCAGCGTCGAAGTTCTGTTCTGTTGATTCGTGGAAGAGAGGGGTGTGATTTGTTTTTCACTTGGCAACCTTTGTTCTGGGGGCTCGCCGGAGTGTTGGTGCTGAGTCTTCTTGTGTGGGTGCCTTGGGTTTACCGGATGACCCGACGACTTGGGATTCTGACCCGCGGAGCGGAGTCGATTTCGCAGGGAGACTTCGAGGTCTCGGTCGCAACGAACCGAACCGACGAAATCGGTCGCTTAAGCCGGTCCTTGCAATCGATGGCAGGGAAGCTTGATGATTTTGTCTCAGGTCAAAAACGCTTTTTGGGTGATATCGCTCACGAACTTTGTTCGCCGCTGGTAAGGATTCGTATGGGGCTTGGCGTGCTGGAGCACAAGTTGGAGAGTGAGGATT
>JAKMEV010000340.1:0-22966 GCA_022425785.1 Akkermansiaceae bacterium
GTGCGAGGTTGTTCGGCCCAAAGGGGCTCCGGCTTTGCTTAATTGCCGATTGGCGGAGGAGGAAAAGCCATTGGTGAGGGGCGACCAGATTTTGATAATTGGATTCGATGACGCGAACCAGAAGTTCATCGCGAAAACAGACAAATTAAACGAACACTAAAATGATGAAAATAAATGAAATAATGCCCTTGGCGTTTGGATTCGAACTCCTTCTAGCGATTGGAATCGGAACCTTGGTTTTAGCTGGATTGGCAGCGTTTTTAATGCTGACATTTTACCGCAAGGTGGAAAAGGGAACTTCATTGGTTCGAACAGGTTGGGGCGGGACAAAAGTCTATTTCAACGGAGGAGTTGTTTACCCGATCATGCATCGGATCGACCACATGGATATTTCGCTGAAGCGGATCGAGATTGACCGGACCGGGAAGAACGGACTGATCTGTAAGGATAATCTTCGTGCTGATATTAAAGTTGCCTTCTTCGTGAGGGTGAACAATGCCTCGGAAGACGTTCTTCGGGTTGCCGAGTCTATCGGTTGTGATAGGGCCTCATCCGAGGAAGAGATTCGCGCTCTTTTCGATGCAAAATTCTCGGAGGCCCTCAAAACCGTAGGTAAGCGGTTCGACTTTATCGCTCTCTATGAGGATCGCGACACTTTCCGGGACGAGATTTTGAAGGTCATCGGAACAGATCTTAATGGTTTTGTTCTTGATGATGCTGCGATCGACTACCTTGAGCAAACTCCGCTCTCGATGCTTGATCCGGATAATATTCTCGATGCGGAAGGTATTAAGAAAATTACCGAATTGACTGCGACGCAGGCCAAGCTCGCGAACAATATCCAGCGGGATAAAGAGAAAGTCATCAAGCAGCAGGATGTCGAAGCTCGTGAAGCCATTCTTGAACTCGAACGTCAGCTGAAGGAGACCGAAGCCAAGCAGGAACGTGAGGTGGAGACGGTGAGGTTCCGTGAAGAAGCCGAAGCTTTAAAAGTTCAGGAAGAAGAACGTCAGAAGTCCGAGCAAGCCCGGATTTCCGCTGAGGAAGAGATCCAAATTTCCGAAGAAAACAAGCAGCGCCAGGTCCTGGTTGCTCTGCGCAATAAAGAACGCACCGATGGCGTCGAGCTCGAACGTGTCGAGCGCGAGCGCATGCTCGAAGAGATCGAACGCAAACGCGTCACCGAGCTGAAATCGATCGAAGCCGAGAAGGTGATTGAGGTTCAGAAGAAGGAGATTCAGGAAGTGATCCGTGAGCGGGTAGCTGTTGAAAAAGGGGTTGTTGAAGAGCAGCAGCGTATCAAGGACACTGAAGAATTTGCCACGGCTGATCGCTTTAAGCAGGTGACCGTGACTACTGCCGAGGCGAATGCCGAAGAGCAACTCATTAGAAAAATTAAGGAAGCTGAGGCTGGTAAGGAAGCGGCACAACTTAAGGCTGATGAAGATGCCTACACCGTTCTCAAGGAAGCTGAAGCAGCGAAATCGGCAGCAGAGATGCGTGCTGAAGAGCGCGTGATTCAGGCTGAAGCCGAGCAAACCGCATCCGAGAAGGAAGCCGAAGCCAAGAAGATGATTGCTGAAGCTGTCGTGAAGGAATCTTCCGCCGAAGGACTGGGTGAAGCCGATGTCATTCGCGCCAGAGGAACTGCGGATGCCGAAGCGATCGAGCAGAAAGCAGCCGCGATGAAACTCTTCGAAGAGTCCGGTCAGGAGCATGAAGAATTTAAGCTCGAGCTGGATAAGGCGAAACAAGTCGAACTCGCCGAGATCGATGTCCAGCGTCAGATTGCCGAGCAGCAGGCAGTCGTGGTGGGTGAGGCTCTTAAGTCAGCCAACATCGATATCGTCGGCGGCGAGACCCAGTTCTTCGACCGGATCACCAACGCTATTACTACTGGTAAGGTTGTTGATCGCACCGTGGGGAACAGTGAAGTGCTCGATGATGTGAAGGAGACCTTCTTCAACGGAGATCCTGATTACTTCAAGTCGCAGCTTGCGACCTGGATTGATGACTTTGGAATCTCAACCGAAGACATCAAAAATCTCAGTATCAGCGCTCTGCTCGGAAACTTGATGAGCACGGCCAAAGGAGAAGAGCGTAAGAAAGTCGTTGGTCTCCTCGGTGCTGCCGAGCGCTTCGGAGTAGGCGACATGAAAGCCGCCGACCTCCTGAAGAAGTTGGGTTAATCAGAATGCGGATCTGGCAAATTTGGCAGATCTTGGTTTTGGAATCAATACGCCATATTGGAGATGGACCTCATTCACAAAGACGAGTCACACAAACTTATTCGAGCCTTTTCTGAGGTGCACAATGAGATCGGGCCTGGCTTTCTGGAGGAAGTTTATCAGCAATCGTTGAAACATGAGCCGGGACTTCGAAAGATCCCCTTTGTCGAAAATCCCAAGTTGGAGGTTCAATACAAAGGGGCGCCATTGAAGAAAGGATATGAACCTGACTTTGTTTGCCACTCCAGGATCATTGTCGAATTGAAAGCAGTTAAGCTGCTGGATGATCCGCATCGTCCTAAAGCCTTCAATAACTTAAAGCTATGACGTTCCAAGTGGGATTCACCGAATCGTCCACACTCATAAATAATCCGTAAAATCCGCACGACCCGCGTTCTTTTCCCGATCTGGAAGGAGAAGGCCGCAATCATAGAAGAATAGAATGTCAGAAGAAAAATCCCAACAACTCGAGGGCGGTGCCTATGAGGTGATCCGTGCCCGACTTGAAAAGGGCTCGACGGAGCTGCAGGCCCGGATGGGTCAGCTCAATGAACAACGCCAAGAGGTGTTCGGTTCAGTCGAGACGGCTTTGGTCTCAACCGAGCGGGTCTCAACCGAACATAGCTGTGTTCCTCGCGATATCATCGCGATCGGGCACAACCGCTTTCTCTTCGGATACAATATCCAGTTTGGGCTCAAGACCACGACCTCGATCGAAGACGTCTTTAATGTCTACGACTACGATCAGGAATCGCACACCTTCTCTCCGGTTCCCGTTGAGGAAGTCCTTTCCGACTCTGACTTCCTGGACGATTTTAAATATCTCTACAAATACTATCGTCAGGCGGTCTTTGTGAAATTCATGGTGATCGGGCCGAACCTCTACATGGGGCTTCGGATCGGAAAAACGATCGCCGACCTCAAGGCCTTTAAGTGGCTTATGAAGGGGGACGGCACTCTCGAGTATATTGGGAACCGCTTCGACCATGAATACCAGTTTCCGCCTCAGCAGGAATTTGAGTGGAAACGGGCGCATCGTGATATGCAACGTCCGGGCCAGCATCCTCATGTTTCGATTGAAGATCGGGTCTTTGTCGAAACGGTGGGAGGCGATCTCACCATCAAGGTTGAAGATAACACCGAGACCGGATCCGGGATTTATGAAGAGCCAGTTACTGAAGCTGATCAAACGCTCGATGATGCCGAGATTCTCTATGCTGTTGTTGGGTCTTTGATTCTATTGAAGATTCTTCCTTACCGGGAAGAACTCTATCGCTATCTCGTCTTTAATGAGAAGACCCAGACGGTGCATCGTGTCGATGCTATTGGGCATTCCTGTGTTCTGCTGCCAGATGAGCAGGGGATTATTTTCTCGAACGGGTATCTGCTTCTCACCGGTGAGTCGAAAGTCTTCGAGACGAACCTCACCGACATGCGCTTTGAGCGTCGCATCGCGAGCGCGAATGGAGAGGATACCCTCTTTGTATTCTACAACCGGAAGAGCGGTGACTACGTCCTGCTCTCCTACAACATGATTTCGCAATCCGTGGACACTCCGGTGGTCTGCAACGGATACTCGCTCTTTCCGGACGGGCGGATGATTCTTTTTAGAACGGAAGAAGAAGCGCAAAAGCATCATGCTCTCCAGATTTGGCAGACTTCATATCTTTCCGATGAAGCGGCATCCAGCCAGGCTTCCAATAACGAGTCGTATCTCTTTAAGATCGGCAACGCGGAATTGGTTCGCGGCATGGCCGAGTGTCGTGAAGTTTTGACGCTTCTCCGCAAGGATGACAACTATGGTGATCTCTATCTTGATCTGTCGAAAAAAGCCGGCGACATCATCGATTCCTACTTTTGGTTGGGGCAGGAAAATGCCGGGAACCTCGCCGAGCCGCTGAAGGATATTCGTGGTGCGGCTACCTCGGCGATTGATGAGTTCGAAAAAGTTCAAGGGCTTCGCCGTTCGACCAAGGAACGGACTGGATCCGTTCGGGAGGCAGTCGAGACTTTGTTGAAGTCCGTCAGGCACTCACCACCCGATGATATTTTTGGATTTGTCCATCACCTCTCTGAGTTGCGCAAACGACGTGGGGAAGTGATCGGCTTGCGCGACCTGCGCTACGTCGACGGCTTACTGGTCGATGATCTTGAAAAAGAAGTCGCGACGGCCGCAGATGATACCGCAGCCAAAACAGTGGCCTTCCTGCTCAAGCCGGAGTCGTTGAATCCTTACCGCGAGGCGGTCGAATCCCAGCAGTCGAAGCTTCCTAAGTTGGCCAAGGTGATCGACGCTGACGAAGTGGCCGAGGCACTCGATCAATCCGGCACCGAGTTGGAAATGCTTATCGATGTGGTTGGGAACCTCAAGATCGACGATGCCACTCAGACCACCGCTATCATCGATAGCGTTTCGGGGATATACTCGACACTCAATGGTGTTCGTGCCGAACTAAAAAATAAGCGCAAGGATCTCGCGAAGGGCGAGGGCGTTGCCCAGTTTGGTGCACAGATGAAGCTGCTTGGCCAGTCGGTAGTCAACTATCTCGATCTCTGCGACAGCCCGGAGAAGTGCGAGGAATACCTCACCAAGGTGATGGTTCAACTCGAAGAATTGGAAGGGAAGTTCGCGGAGTTTGATGAATACATCGAAGAACTTTCAGCGAAGCGCGAGGAGATTTACGAGGCCTTCGAAGGTCGGAAGCAATCGCTCCTGGAAAAGCGCAATCGTCGCACGAATCAGCTAGTGAAATCAGCTGAGCGGATTCTTTCGGGGATCAAACATCGCCTCGAAGGGTTTTCCGAAATCAACGAAATCAATGGCTACTTCGCCGGAGATTTGATGATTGAGAAAGTTCGCGACATTATTGCGGAGCTGACTGAAGCAGGAGATGCCGTCAAAGGTGATGATATTCAGACCCGCCTTAAAACAACGCGCGATGACGCGGTAAGGGCTCTCAAGGATCGCAAGGAACTCTTTGTCGATGGCCAGGCGATTATTAAGTTCGGGAAGCATCGTTTCTCGGTGAATGAGCAGGACTTGGAATTGTCCATCGTGCCCCGTGAAGGGGAGATGTGCTTCCACCTTTCGGGAACGAATTTCTTTGAGGAGATCAAAGACGAATCTTTTCTCTCGACCAGCGCGGTTTGGGATCAGGAAGTGATCAGCGAGACCAAGGAAGTTTATCGGGCCGAGTATCTCGCTTACAAGTTTTTGAAATCGGGAGAGGAGGATCTTAATGCTTTCATGCAGCCGAGGTATTCCGAGGGCTACCTTAAGGGCGTGCACGATCTTGACGCCGCCAGGATTGTCGAAGTGCTCAAGCCGATGCATGACGAGGCAGGCTTGCTACGATACAGCCCCCGCACTCGTGCCAAGGCTTTGTTGGCTTGGGAAGAATGGGACGAGGAAAAGAAAGCCGTCTTTAAAGGACGTTTGCTGGCGCATGGTCAACGGAAGAAGTTTTTCGGAGATGATGATGCCGCTGAGACTTGGGGAGCCCTTCTCATGGTCGAAATGGAGGGTGACGAAAACGTTCATCTCACCGAAGAGCAAGGAGAGTATCTTTACCATGAGTTGACGGGTAATGAGACCTTCGTGGTTTCCCGCGAGGCTGCTGATATCTACAAGCACTTTAAAAGCGAACTCACCGCGAAGAGGGCCGATAAGGCCTTCGCGTCAGTCCTCGAACCGTTTCAGGATTCAATCTCCGGTCGCTTTGGGGTGATCCTCGATTGGTTCATGGCGCTTTCTACGGAAGACGCCATCTACGAAGCCGCCTTCTGGTTGGCCAAGGGTGGTTACGAAGAGCGTTGGGTGAAGACCGTGGAGTTGACCGCTGGAATCGAGGGCTTGAAAGGAAGTCATCGACTTGTTGAAGAGGGGAAGCTTTCGCTTCACTACCATGAATTTATGGATCGTTTGGCAGCTTTCGAGCAGTCGGAGGTGCCGACCTTCCAGGCTTATGTCGAAACCAAGCAGACTCTGGTAGAGGATAAGCGGGAAGAGATGCGTCTCGATGAGTTTAAGCCACGGGTCATGAGCGCCTTCGTGCGAAACCGTTTGATTAACGAAGTTTATCTCCCCATGGTCGGAGACAACCTCGCCAAGCAAATGGGCACGGCAGGTGGCGATACTCGGACGGACCGGATGGGGCTCTTGCTTCTCATCTCACCTCCGGGTTACGGAAAGACGACCCTCATGGAGTATATCGGAAATCGTCTCGGTTTGACCTTCATGAAGATCAACGGCCCGGCCCTCGGGCACGAAGTGACTTCGCTCGATCCCGCCGACGCTCCCAATGCCTCGGCGCGTGAAGAGATTTGCAAATTGAACCTCGCTCTTGAGATGGGTGACAACGTGATGATTTATCTCGATGACATTCAGCATACTCACTCTGAGTTCTTGCAGAAATTCATCAGTCTTTGTGACGGGCAGAGAAAGATCGAAGGTGTCTACAATGGCAAGGCCCGGACGTATGACCTGCGTGGTAAAAAAGTCGCCGTGGTGATGGCGGGTAACCCCTACACCGAGACTGGTGGCAAATTCCAAATCCCCGACATGCTCGCGAACCGTGCAGACACCTACAACTTGGGTGACATTCTTGGCGATCATGAGGATGCCTTCAAATATAGCTTCATCGAAAACTGTCTGACTTCGAACAGTGTGCTTTCCAAGCTGGCTTCCAAGAGTCAGAAGGATGTTTATGCCGCCATGGCCATTGCCGAGACAGGGAGTCAGGAGGGCGTTGATTTTGAAGGGAACTACACTCCGGCTGAGATCGAGGAATTTTCCAAAACTCTCAAACATCTTTTCCGCATTCGCGATACCATCCTTCGCGTGAACCTGGAATACATCGACAGTGCAGCGCAGGAAGACGCCTATCGCGTTGAGCCCAGCTTCAAGCTCCAGGGTTCCTACCGGAACATGAACCGCATCGCTGAAAAAGTGATTCCGCTCATGACGCCGGAGGAGGTCGAAGGTCTCATCTTCGATCACTATCAAAACGAATCCCAAACCCTCACGACCGGTGCGGAAGCGAATTTACTGAAGTTCAGAGAACTCGAAGGTGTCCTGACTGATGAGGAACAAGCCCGTTGGGATCAGATCAAGAAAGACTTCGGGAAGCAGAAGCTCCTCGGCGGAGCAGGGGAAAATGATCCCGTCGCCCGCGTAGTCGCTCAGATGACCCAGTTCAACGACGGACTTGAAGCGATTTCAACCGGCCTAACCCGACCGCAAAATCTCGCCGAAGCCAGCATCGAGCAATTTCAGAAAATCATCGAAGGGCTGAGAGCCGTTCCGGTGAAAGTTGATATCAACGTCGTGCCTGTCCAGGATGATGGAGATTCGATCGAGAGTATTGAAAAGAGATCCTCTCCACCGATCGATATTGTGCCTGAGGTGAGTCAGGGGGACTGATAGTGAAATGAAAGCCAGAAAACGGTCACTTTTTTCGTGTGTTTTTCTTCTCCTTTGAATGTTTCTTGCCATAGGCTTTAGCGAGACCCTTTCCCTGAGACGAGCGGCGGTTTCCTTTGATCGACTCGAAATTGAATTCGGTGTCGTGTAGAGTGATGTTGCCCTTCGGCTTCCTCTATTCCGGTGCTTTCCGGTCAAGAGAGTAGATTTTCACATCATCGACGATGGCCTTTTTTCTAACGGAAAGACGGAGGAGTTTCTTGGTAGGGTGGCCAATGCCGGTGGAAGAGAGTTTGCCGACCTCTCTGTCGTTGATGGTGACGGACATGACGTTGGCGTAGATGCGCACGCTGAGTGTGTGCCATTTTCCCGGCTCCAGCTTGTGATCAAACTTCTTCGTCTTGGTCATGAGCATTTTGACGAGGGTTGGGGAGAGCTTATTTGACTGGCGAAGCTGGCGGACTTTTAAATCCATGACGCCCGTCTTGAGGTCGGAAATGACGAGGCTGGAGGTTCCAATGCGAGTGACGCAGAGGTGTCCGGCGTGAACTTTTTTGTAGTCGAGGTCGGCGAAGTTGAGTCCGAGGCTGTCGTCTTTATTTTCGAGCTGGAAGCGGAGATCGATGCGGCCGTTTTTGAATTTAGCCTCGTGAGTGACTGAAACGGCGTGATCTGCCTCGGGATGGATCGCGATGTGCATCGCGCCGTCCTTGAGGTCGACCTGTTTGTTGCCCTTTGCCCGCTTATTGCTATTCGAGCCCCAGCTCTTACCAATCTCCTCGGTTTTTTCCTGAGATTCCTTTCGCTCGAAATCGTCTTCGAATAGCAAGGTGGCTTTATCCTCGCCGTGGAGGAGGGAGACCGACAGGAGTGCGAGGAGAGATTTCTTCATGATGATTTAACGGAAGGTTACGGGCAGAGTTTTCTCAAGATGCGCTCGGAGTTTATCGTGGGAGGCATCGATTTGCTTTTGCTTCAAGGTGCCTTCGCTGGAGCGGTAGGTGAAGGAATAGGCGATGGATTTTTTATCGGCGGGCATTTTTTCGCCGGAAGAATCGCTGAACTGGTCGAAGCAGGTCGCGGAGACGAGAAGCGGATCGTTATGCTTGGCGAGGGCTTTTTCGATCTCGGCATTCGTGGTGGTGACGGGAAGTTCCATGGCAATGTCGCGGCTTGAGCCGGGGAATTGCGGGAGGGCTTCGACCTGAAAGAAGTCTTTTGCGATAGCGAGGACTTTCTTGAGATCGAGTTCGGCGAGATAAAGCGGCGTCGAGCAATCGAGTTCGCGCGCGCGCGAGGGAAGAACCTGAGCGTAGGTGCCGATGGGCTTGCCGTTAAGTTGAATGTCACCGGCGATGAGGAATCCTTCGCGCGGGCGGGGTGAGAACTGAATGGTATTGCCTCCGAGGAGAGCCTGAATCGCGGACTTGAGATCGTAGAGGTCGATCTGGCGGTTTTCTCGTCGTGACCACGATGGTGGCTGGGCTTCGCCGCTCATGAGGAGGGCGAGAGAATCAGCTTCGAGGTCGGTCGCCTTGCCGCCACCGGCATTTCGGAACTGGCGACCGGCTTCGAAGAATCGGAGAGTTTTGGCTCCCTGGCGGAGGTTGTTTTCGGCGGTCGCAATGAGTCCGGGAGTCAGGGAAGGGCGCAGGATGGCGTGATCTTCACTGAGTGGGCGGGCGACTTTGACGAGATCGCCATCGATTAGCGGACGGATGGGTAGGCAATCGCGGAGTTGTAATTCCGCGATGAGCTTGATGGTTTGGGTCTCAAAGAACCCGAGGGCGACAAGCTTCTTCTTGAGGTCGAGAAGGCGGTCGTAGTCACGGTCGATGGGGCTTTCATCAACGGCGGTGCCGCCAACGCGGGAAGGCACGTTTTCGAGTCCGTGAACGCGGGCCACTTCCTCGACAAGGTCTGCGGAGCGTTCGAGGTCGGCTCGCCAACTGGGAATGTTCCAGGAGCTCCCGTCGCTCTTGCTCAAGCCAAGGCGAGTGAGAATGGCGCAGGCATCTTCGAGTGAGATGCTGTGGTCCATCAGCTGCATGAGGCGATCGATATCGAGTTCGACGGAAGGAAGGTCTGCGGGAAGAGTTCCGGCGGTGACAGTATCGGGGGAAGCTTCGCCCCCGGCAATTTCGAGAATCAATGCTGCGGCGAGGGCCGCGGCAGGAAGAACATTGTTGGGATCAACTCCGCGTTCGAAGCGGTAGGAGGAATCTGACGTGAGGAAAAGGCGGCGAGAAGTGCGGCGGATTTCCGAAGTGGTGAAGTATGCGGATTCGAGAAGGATGTCGGTGGTGCCTTCGCTGACTCCGCTATCGAGTCCTCCCATCACGCCGGCGAGGGCAAGGGCGGCTCCGTTTTCGTCGGAGATGAGGCAATCGTTCTCGTTGAGTTCGTAAGTTTCCTCGTCGAGAGCGAGGAACTTTTCTCCCGCGGCGGCCTGTCGGACGTTGATCGCGCCCGAGACCTTGGCGGCATCGAAGGCGTGAAGTGGCTGGCCGAGCTCGTGAAGGACGTAGTTGGTAATATCGACGATGTTGTTGATGGGGCGCAAACCGATGGACTCGAGCTTTTTGATCAACCACTCGGGGCTGGGACCGACCTTGACGCCTTTGATCGAAAGGGCGGAATAGAATGGGCAGGTCGCGGAATCAGTCACGGCGACGGAGGCGTCCTCCTTGGTGCCGGTGGCGTGGGTTTTTTCAACCGGCGAACATTTGGTGTGAAGGAGGGCGGCAAGTTCACGGGCAAGGCCGGAGTGCGAAAGGAGATCAGGACGATTGGGAGTGATTTCGACTTCGATGAGAGTGTCGAAATCGAAGAGGTCTTTTACGAGCGTGCCAACGGCGGGGTCGCCTTCGAGAATGAGGAGTCCGTCCTCTTTGTCGGTCAGCCCGATTTCCGAACCGGCAGCGAGCATGCCCCTGGATTCCACGCCGCGCATTTTGGCTTCGCCAATCACGAATCCTCCAAGGTCGGCTCCGGGCAGACAGCAGGGGACTTTGTCGCCAACCTGATAGTTTTTCGCTCCACAGACAATCTGGCGTAACTGGCCCTCTCCGGCATCGACCTGGGTGACCTTGAGCTTGTCGGCATCGGGGTGCTGGACGGCTTCCTTGATCTCGGCCACGACGATTTGATCGCTCTGCACCCCCACGGTTTGGAGGCCTTCTACCTCAATGCCGGCAAAGGTCAGGAGGTCGCAGACTTCGTCGAGTGAGCGGGATCCGAGATCGAGGCGTTCTTTGAGCCAATTGAGCGAAACGTTCATGTGCGCGGAGCCTTTGGGGAGATGGCGGGATTTTCAATGGCGAAATGAGGGAAATCTCGCCCGGCTTGCCCGGCGGGGAGCATTCGGAAGCGTGGAGATTGGTGATCAGAGAGGCAAATGCCGCTATCGGATTGCCTGGATGGTGGCGTGAGTTTGGGAGAATACCGCTGAAACCAACCGGTCTAACCCGATTCAACAGGCCGCATTTCGCCGAGGTCGTCTTAGCTCTCCATTTCACAATCCACCACTTCCCGTTTATCAGGCATTGGAGGGCAGTCGGACTGCGGGTGAGTGATTGAGGCCGGAGGTTTTGACAGCTCGATTGATCAGGTGAATCTAGAAAGTTGCGCCGATGGCGAAGTGGAAGGCTCCGGCGGGTTCGTCGTTGTCGCGGGTGAGGGAGTAGCCGTATTCGAGACGGACGGGGCCGACGGGGAGGTCGAGGCGGATTCCGAGTCCGGCGGCAACTTCGATGTCAGCATCGAAGAGGCCGTCTGGGTCGGGAGAGAGGGCTCCGGCATCAATGAAGAGAACTCCTTGCACCGGGCCGGTGATCTTTCGGGTGTATTCGGCATTGGCGACCCACCAGGAGGTGCCGCCGATGGGGTCGTTTCCGTACTTGGAGCCGAGGTCTCGTTCGGTGAATGATCGCACCGTATTGGCTCCGCCAAGGAATTTACGAAGATCGATGGGGAGGTTGGAACTGTCCCCGGATGGTTTGATAAAGCCGCCTCGAATGCCCAGGGCGTAGCGGCTGTTTTCGCTCAGCTTTTTGTAGTAGCTAATCTCGACTGTGGTTTCGAAGAAGGGGACGCTCTCATCTCCCAAGGAAATTCCGAGGGAGGTGTCCAGTTCTGCGAGCAGGCCCGTGGTGGTGAGAGTGGGATCGTCGCGACGGTCGTATCGTTGCCTGAATGACAAGCGGGAGACGCCGTAGTTCTTTTGACCGATAATATCGATAGGAATGTTGCTGCTAATATCGGAATACGAGTTGGAGAACCCCAGCGTGCCGGTGTAGTGATGCTCGGGAAGATCCCAGGAGAGCTCCATCGCGAAACCCGACTCCCACTTTGAATAAGCATCATGGTCGCGGGTGAGGGTAAAGAGGCGTCGGTTAAATTGGAGATCGCGGTCGAGGAAGTAGGGATCGGTGAGTGAGACCTCGCCGAGGGCACCTAGCGAGGTGACTTCGATTCCGGCGTTAAGATTCCAGAGTCGGCCCCAGAGATTACGGTCGTAATAACGTGCTCCGAGGATGACTCCTTCGTAGGATCCAAAACCAGCTGAGAAGGAAACTCCGCGGGCTTTGGCTTCCTTGAGGTGAAGAGTGAGATCAAGTTCCTTATTGGCGGTTTCGGTTTTTTCAAGGCGGGACTCGGCGAAGGCTCCGGTGGTGATGAGCTTCTTGATGGCTTTGCTGATTTGGTTTTCGTCGAAGGTGCTACCAGCGATGTTCTTGAAGCGAGAGCGAACGTGTTTGGGGAGCGTTTTGGCGAGACCCTTGATGTCGAATGAGCGAACCTTGAAGCGGGTTCCTGGGGTGATTTTGAAGAAGAGTTGAAGGGTGGTGCCTTTGATTTCCCTCGCCATTTCGAGCTCCAGGTCGGCGTATCCACGCTTGCGGTAGTGTTCGTTAACGGACTTACGAATCTTGATGATGGTCTCTGAATTTGCGGTGGTTCCTTTGACGCCCTGAAGCTTCCCGGTGAGATTGCTTCCCGGAGGAATGGGCGACTCCAGTTTTGGAAGAGTGAGAAGATACCTGGGGCCTTTGTTGACCGTGATGCGCATCGGGATTTTTCCGCTGGCATCTTTGGGGAGTGGTGTGGCGACTGCTTTGGCAGCCCAGTGACCCTTGGAGGTGAGCAAGTCAATGACGCGGGAGGTTCCTGAGGAAACGGAGTCGGCAACAAAAGCGCGTTTTTTTTCATCGCCAGGAAAAGCGGCTTGGAATTGTTCGGCGATTTTCTTGAGGTCATCCGAGCCTACGACCGAGACTGTGCCAAGGAACTTGGGCGGGCCTTCGTTGATGGTGAGCAGGATTTTGTCGCCGCCGGGAAGTGACCATTCGACGAGAGCTTCCGGCAGGCCGTGGGTGTGGAGATAGCTTTTTACGAGGAAGGCGGCATCATCGGCACGTTGCGGAGTGGCATCGCGTTTTTGAATGTATTCCAATCGTCCCGCGATGGTTTCGAGGAGGAATTTTTCGGAGTAAGATCGCAGCCCTACGATATCGATGTCTGCCGCCTGAGTGAGGGAGGAGAGGGCGAAGAAGAAGCTGGTGAGGAGACGACGCATTTATCGGAATCGGATGGAGAAGACGACGAGGGCCCGGGTTTGTCCTTGTTCGTCGATTTGCGTAGTGAAGTCCCATTGGTCGTCGATTTCCAGGGTGGCCGACGAGAATTTGCGACCGGTGAATTGGTTGGCGTCGCCGAGGGAGAGTTCGATTTGGTCGGAGTTTTTGAGAAGGCGTTGCAGGACGCTCTTGTCCTTGTTGCCGTAGCGGCGGCGGAGTCCTTCGAGGAGGTATTGCAGGGCCTTTTGCGAGGCAACCTCGCGGTCTTCGAGGGCGGCCGATGGGGAACCCGTGGCGATGAGGAGCATGATTTCGCTCTCCGGGAGCGGGGGATTGGAACTCAGGGTGAGGTTGGGGTTTTGCACCGGTCCGGAGAGGAAAGCCTGCACGGTGTATTGTGAAACTTTTGAGGTTCCGCGCAGGCTAATAATGGGATTATCGTAGTCGTTGGGTTGGAGGGTGAGGACGGCGGTGGTTACTTCGAGGTCGCTGAAAGGGAGGTCGGCGACGAGCTTGTTGGTGACGATGGTGCCGGATGGGCGGGGCGTGCCAATGGTCCCTAGAATACGTGCGTTGGCGGTGAGATCACCTTTGGCGAGGTTGCCTCTGATGAGTATGGGGTCGGCGGTGGTGACGGTGATGTTGAGAGGCCAATTTCCGTAGGGGGCGGGGACAAGAAGGGAGGAGTCCTTTGATTTCGAGCGGGAAGAAAAGGTGGGCAGATTGGGTCGGGGGATATCGGTGGTGGCGGGAACGCCGAAGGGGAGGATTTCGACATCCTTGTAGATGAGGCTCTCGGCTATGGCGAGGGTGCCGGAGAGAGTGGCCTTGGAAAGGGGGCCGCGGAGATTAAGGTCGGGATGGCCGCGAAAGGTATAGTCAGCATTGCGGGTGAGAAGGACGTGCTTGCCTTTGAAGGAAAGATCGAAAACCGGTTCTTCTCCGGCGAGTTCGATTTTCCCGCCGAGGTTCAAGGTTCCTCCGGCTGCCATGAATGTGGAGGGTTCGATGGTGATGGTTTTTCCTTTGGCGGTAACGCGGAGTTTGGAATCGCGCAAGTCGGCGATGGGCGAGTCCAAGAGGATCATCCGATTGATCGAGGCCGTTAGCTCGCCTGAGTAGTTTGGCTTGGCAAGGGTGCCTGAAATAGTGGCGTTTGCTTCGAGATCTCCAGATACGGAACGAATGGAGGGAACGAAGAGTTTGATGCGATTGAGATCAAGCTTGGTCGATTTAATGACGAGATTGATGGTGGCATCGTCCGGGCTTTTTTCACGCTTCAGCCAGACGGCGGGAAGGAAGGCAAGGTCTCCTTTGATGTCGAGAAGAGGGCCTCCGGGTTCGCGGGCATTTCCTTTGAGAATGAGTTGCTGGTTTTCGGTTTGAAAAGAGGTGCGGAGATCGACTGGAGGGAGTTTGGGTTGGTCGCTTTGGTGGAAATCGATGAGAGAGGCCGTTCCTTCAATCTGGGGTTCTGAGGGAGTGCCGGAAAAGTTCAGGTTGGCTTCGACCACACCTTTGAGGGTTTTAGGAATGGGGGCGAACTTGCGAAGTCGCTCAAAGGAGAGGGGTTGGGAGGCAAGTTTAAATTCGAAGGGCGTGTCGTTTTGAAGGACATCGTCGAGCGACTTGAGATTGAGCGGAGCGGGAAGTGTGCCGGAGGCCTTGAGCAAGGTGTTTCCGGATTCGATGAGTGTGAGAGAGGTGACAGTGAGGGAATCATCCTGCCATGAAAGGGTTCCTTCGAGATGTCCCTCGGGGGCGAAGACTTGAATGTTGTTTAAGGTGACGGACTTGGGCCAATCCCAGGACCCGGTCGCGGTAGTGACGACCTGCGGTTCTTTGAGATTGGCTTGTTGGAGGTCGAGAGTTCCCTGATGGGCTTCATTTGAGAGGTTTCCTTTCGCAGTGAAGTTGAGGGCCAGAGGTCCGGTGAGGGTTTCGTGAATGAGTTCGCCGTTTTGAATTTCACCATGGAGCTTGGCGGAGTAGGTAGAGGACTGGAGATCGTAGTTGGCCTCAAGTTGAATTTCTTCCAGAGCAACGGCATCTAGGGAGGCTTTTTGGTTGGCGAATTTCAATTGTCCCGAAGTCTCGGGCATCTTTGGGTAGGTGAGGTTGAAGGAAAGCAGGGCGGTGCTTTCGAGGATTTCTTCGTTGAGGAAAACCGAGCCTTCAGCGGTGAGCTGATCCTGATAGTTGAGTTCGATCTTGGTTTCGCTTCCAAAGACTTCGAATCGATTTTCTCCGGAAGCGTTCAGTGAGATTTTTTGGTCCTTATAGATGGTGTCGAGCTCGGCGCGAATTTGTTGGTCGCTGAGCGAGCCATTGAGGTCGATGGATTGAATGAGCTGTTCCTCCCATTGGACCATCGTGCCGATCAGATCGACTTCGTTTTGAGTAAGCGAGAGGCTGGAAAGAGTTCCGCCAACGGGGAGTTCCGGGTCGTAAAGTGAAGCGGCTTTTTTGAGGTCAAGAGAGGGTGAGTTGAGCGCGAGCGAGAATTCGGTTTTGAGATTCGATGACGCTGAGAGCATGGCTCCGGCGAGTTCCATCCCGGTGGTGATTTCGCCATCGAGTTTATAAGCAAGGTCGCGCAAGCCGAGGGCCTGCAGGATTTGCAGTTGGTCGACGGAGATGGACTCGCTGTTCCAGGTGATAGTGCTCGATTGAGTCCGGGCGGTGCGCCCCAGATGGTCGGTGATGCTGAGATCTTCGAAGCGATAGTGTTGTTCGTTTGGAGAATGTTTGAGAGCGGCAAGAGTGAGTCCAAAATCCATTTCGGCGGCTTTCGCTTTGAAATCCATTTGGGTGATGGTGATCTTGGCTGGTTCGAGAAATCCGCGAACGAGGTTGAGGGTTTCGGAGAGGGGGGCGGGACTTTCGGCCAGGGATGAGGGGACTTCCGGCGATGATGGCCTCGGAGCGTCGAAATCGAGATAGATGACGAGGTCCGCGATCTCGATTTGCTCGAGTTCTATAGAGAGCAGCGATGAGAAAAACCAGGAGAGGGCGACCTTGGACGCTTCGGCTTTCTGAATGAGTCCGTCGCTTTTTAGGGCGATGTTTTCGAGGGAAAGGCCATCGAGGAGGGATCCAGAAACGGTGAAGTCACCGGAGAGGTTTTGTTTTTCGAGTTGGGCGGCGAGGGTCGTTTTAACGGCCCAGCGGGCACCGGGGCCATTGGCCCAAATTCCAAGGGCGATCAAGAGCACAAGAAGAACCCCAAAACGCTTCTTCCAACGGTGGCGTGGTTTGGGTTGTGGTTCTGATTTTTCGGGCATCGCTCGGCTGTCGTCACTATGACGAAAATTCGGGACATTTTATTGCCCGAATCGATCTAAATAGCGAGTGACATTTCTCCAGCGATCCCGAGAGCGTTAATTCGCAAATTTTTGGTAGGATTTTGCGACGGCTTCTTTATCGAATTTACCGCTTTCCAGAAGAATCCCGTAGCGCTGGGTAAGGGTCTTTCCTTTCTTCAGGTTGTAGTCACCCGATTCCTTTTCGCCGAAATCTTTTTTGCCGAAGGGATTGGCTGCGATGAGTCCGTATGTGCGGGCATGCCACCAGGTTGGGTGACGGAGGTTTTCGGGGTGATCCATCATGGTGATGACGGTGGCCTGGCCTTTGGAGTCGGGGCCGTGAACCGAGACCCACTTGGCGCGCTTGCCCCAGACCTTCCCGTCAATTTGGCCCTCGGAGTTGGCGAGCTGTCCCTTGGCGACATGTCCCTTGTGGCGGAGAGTGGGCGCAATACGGAGGGCGAAAGAGCCTTCCTTGGTATCGGCAAACTTGGCGTCGATTTCGGCGGTGATCTGGGAATTCACCACGATGGAGAGGGCTTTGTCGCTGAGCTTTTCAAATTGGTAGGTCCGCTTTTCCTTGAGGATGATTTTGTCCTTGTGGGTCCAGTGGAGATTGGCGGTGAAGGTGCCGCCTTTGACGTTCTCGAACGATTGATGCTGGATCTTGGAGTTGTGTTTCGGGTCGTGCCAGAAATCGTGCCCGTTGACATTACCGTGGGTGAACCAGAAGGAACGGTGGTGCGGGTGGTCGCTTTGCTCGCCCGCGACGTCTTTGACCATTGGGAAGCTGCGGGTGAGCCCGGTTCCGCCGGGGCCGATGAGTGGATAAAGGTAAGGGACCGAGCTATCAGTGCGATATTCGGTGATCAGTTTGTCACCGTCGAAGATTTTCAGGGAACTGTCGGTTTTTTCCGAACGAAGTTCAGCGGTGGAAATCCCGGTCAGGGCTGCGGAGAGGAGGAAAACAAGTGGTTTCATGGGTTTATTAGATATCGGGATTGTTCTTCGGATAAAAGAACGGATGTTGAGGGAATAAAATTGCGGCCATCTGCTCTTAATGAGCATATCAGGGGAAAGGATGGAAGAATTCGCAAATCTCGTCGATCAGTATTACCAAGCGCTTTACCGCTTCGGGTTTTCACTGGCGAAAGATCCTGAGCGGGCCTCGGACCTGGTGCAGCAGACCTTTGTGATCTGGGCCCAGAAAGGCCACCAGCTCAAGGACCGTAGCAAAGCCAAGACCTGGCTCTTCACGACGCTTTATCGGGAGCATTTGAGCAACGCCCGACGCTCCCAGCGTCATCCGGAGATGGAAATCAGCGAAGTGGAGCATGAACTCTCCGGCCATGACGACCAGACGGACCGTCAGATGGACGGGCAGCGCGCGGTGCATCTGCTCAGTCAGTTGGATGAGACCTTTCGCGCTCCGCTCACTCTATTTTATCTCCAACAACATTCCTACAAGGAAATCGCTTCTACTTTAGATGTGCCTATCGGAACGGTGATGTCGCGTATTTCGCGTGGCAAAGATCAGCTTCGGAAGAAGATGAACAGCGACCCGACCCGGATTGTCGAATTTAAATACCAAGCCCAAAACCGGACCAATGGATAATCACCGTGCTCAATTTATTTTGCAGAGCTTCCGTCCTGATGGAGCGGATGCCCATGATCCTGATTTCGCCGAAGCACTTGCCTTGGCGACCGAAGACCGTGAACTTGGAGAATGGTTGGCCCAGGAGCGGGCGCAGGACGCGGCTTTTGCACATGCGCTTTCTGATCTTGAGATTCCGGAGGATCTTCGCGATGCCGTAATGGCAATGTTCGAAAGTGATGATGGGGAGGTGACTGAGTTTGACGGCGGATTCATCGGAGCGCTTGCTTCGGTGCGTGCTCCGGAAGGGCTGCGCGATCAGATTCTTGATGCAATGGAAGTAGAGCGAAAAGTGGTAGCGATCAGGCGTTCTCCAAAAATTCTCAAATGGGCTTCTTCAGCCGTTGCCGTCATTGCGGTGATGGCGGTTGTCTTTGTCTTTTTCGGATTCAGTGGTGGAAGTGTCCTGGCGGGATCGACTCCTCAGGAATTAGAGTATTCTGCGATTGAGATGTTGGAATCTCCTTTCTTTTCGCTCGATCAAACCAATGATCGACAGGCTGCTCTTTACGAATGGTTGAAAGGTAAGGATCTTCCGTCCCCTGAAGTTCTTCCTGAAGGCTTACGTGATCTTAAGGGAGTGGGCTGTAAACTTCTTAAAATTGGAAAGAATAATCATAAGGCTTCCCTGGTTTGCTATCGTCAGGAAAACGACAATATTGTGCATTTGGTGATGATGGAGAGACTTGCTCTCAATTGTAATGATCTTTGCGAAATCAACTCTGCGGTGGCGAAATGTCGTGACTGTGACAAAAATGACGAATGGGCAGTGACCCAATGGGCCGACGCCGAGCACGCGTTTTTTTTACTGAGCAAGATGAAGCCTTCGGAAATGGCTTCGTTGTTTGAGTAGGCCCGACTTCTCCACCCTTAGCAGAGGCGAGGATTCTCTGCTACGCTCGATCCTTAAAATTCCGGAAGAGGGCTGCCGATCTGGCGGTGGTAATGTCGAGGAGCCACTAGGGCATGTCACGTCCTGCGAGGAAATAGCTCTCCGCATTGTTGGCGGTTTTTCGGGCGCCCCACCACCCGATCCCCAAGCTAATAAGGAGGGAGGCGATGATGATTCAGTCTGCGGTATCGATCATCGTGACTTAGTTTTTTGGAATGTCCCAGGCGGTGAGCCATTGGTGGGATTTTTTTTTGAAGCCCCGGGAGAGGAGGGTCTTTTCGATGTCAGGAAAGTGAGCCGCGCCGTAGAAGATGCCGATCTGTTTTGAGCCTCTCTCGATTTCCTGGTCGAGGACGGCGAAGCATTTTTTGTTTCGGTCGGTGATGATGACGGATTGTCCGCCAAGACCGCCCATTTGTTCATCTCCCTTGCCCAGCGAGTGGACGACTTCGAGCTTTACCGCGTTGGAGTTGCCGGAGATGAGGGTTTGCAGGAGTTTTTCGGGAGAGAGTTGTGCTTGTTCTTCGGCCCCTTCCGCAGCCTTCATTGCGAAGGAAAGGATGGTCTCGCCGCGTTCTTCCTGAAGCTTTTCGAATTCCTTTAAAGTGAAATCGGCGTGGACGAAGTTCTTGGCGGTATAGTCGATTTCCTTCTTTTGCTCCGAGAGATTGAGGAAACGAGCGACCATGGCGTAGGTTTTTGCCATGGCGGAAGTGTCGATGACTCCATCTTTGGCGGCGTTGTTTTGGATTTTGGCCATGTTTTCGCCTCCGATCATTTCGAAGAGGAGCTTGTCTTGCTTTTTGAAGCGGGCGTTGAGTTTTTCGAAGTAGGCCTTGTCGGCGATGTGAACCGCCCCGATGAGACTGACGGAAAGGTCTTCTTTTTGGTAGGTGGTGATGCTGGTCTGCAGACGGGCGGCCTTTTCGTCCTCATCAACTCGAATGAAGTCGGTGGCTTTCTCGGCTTGGGCATTGAGGGTGAGGGCGCAGACAAGGGCCGGAATCCATTTCATCCCGAAATGCTGGGATAATTGTCGATTTGGAGCAATCCCCGAAATTCCGGCAATGGCTGGCGTTGCGGTTGGGGCGATTTTGGCGTAGGACTGGCGGTAGAGCAAATGTCTGGCGAATTACGATACTGTGAGGATCTTTTTAACTACTCGCGACGGGAGTCGAGAGAGGTGACGGTGGGGAATGTCAAAATGGGGGCCGGGCATCCGGTGGTGGTGCAGTCGATGATTACTTCCGATACCCGCGACACCGAGGCCTGTGTGGCTGAAGTGCTGCAGCTGGCTGAGGCCGGATGCCAGATCGTGCGGATCACGGCGCAGACCCGCAAATATGCCGAGAACCTCGAAAATATCCGCGATGGAGTGCGGGCGGCGGGTTGCGAGGTGCCGTTGGTGGCCGATATTCACTTCAAACCCGACGCTGCCTTCGAGGCTGCCAAGTGGGTGGAAAAAGTCCGGGTGAATCCGGGAAATTACGCGGATAAGAAGAAATTCGAGATTCGCGAATACACTGATGAGCAATACGAGGAGGAGCTAGGACGTATTCGCGAGGAGTTTGCGCCGCTGGTGCAGCTTTGCCAGGAGCTCGGCCGGGCCATTCGCATCGGCACGAATCATGGCAGCTTGAGCGACCGGATCATGAACCGCTACGGCGATACTCCGCTTGGAATGGTCGAGAGTGCGCTGGAATTCGCCCGCATTGCCCGCGACGAGGGCTTTCACAACTTCGTTTTCTCGATGAAGGCTTCGAATCCGAAGGTGATGATCGAAGCTTATCGCCTTTTGGTTGCTCGTCTGGCCGACGAAGGGCCGGATTGGAATTATCCCCTTCATCTTGGTGTGACCGAAGCCGGTGACGGAGAAGATGGGCGCATAAAAAGCGCGATTGGAATTGGCAGTCTCCTGGCCGACGGAATCGGAGACACTATTCGAGTGAGTCTCACCGAAGATGCGGTATACGAAATTCCCGTAGCGCAGGCATTGGTGAAGACGATTGATCAGTTTTCTGGAGCGAAAGTTGAAGAGCAGGTCATGCCGAGTTGGAATCCTTTTGAATACGAACGTCGTCACTCCGAAGTGATTGAGGTCGGAGGGCACGCTCTCGGCGGAACCGAGCTGGCGCGGGTGTTCACCTCGCAAGGAAAGTGGGATGCAGTTTCCCACAAGATTGAGCAGATGGGAGATTTTAAGCCCGAGATCGTCTTGGAAGATTCCGGGGTGATCGCCCTCGACCCACGAGATACGGCTGCGATTTCCGAGGTGAATGAATCTTCCGCTGCCAAACTGGTCACAGTGGCCGATGGGCTGAATCTTGCGGCGATTGCGGCCTTCCGCCTTTTGGCATCCAAGCTCGATACGCAACATGCCATCCTACTCAAAGACACGCTCCATCCAGAAGGCGGGCAGGATTTTCAGCAAAACCTACTTCAGTCATCGATCACGATTGGTTCGTTGATCTGCGATGGCATTGGCGATGCCATCATCGTGCAGAGCGAAGAAGCACCAGGGCAGTCGCTCCGACTTTCCTATAATGTTCTCCAAGCGGCTGGCGCACGGATTTTCAAAACAGACTATGTGGCCTGCCCAAGTTGTGGACGGACTTTGTTTAATCTTCAGGACACGACGCAAAAGATTCGCGAAGCGACTGGACATCTCAAAGGTGTGCGCATCGCGGTGATGGGATGCATTGTCAATGGACCGGGAGAAATGGCGGATGCGGATTTCGGCTATGTCGGTGGCGCGCCGGGGAGAATTAATCTCTATGTCGGAAAGCAGGCCGTGAAATTCAACATTCCGGAGGGGGAGGCGGTGGAGCGCCTACAGGATTTGATTCGGGAGCACGGACGATGGGTCGAGGCTCCGGAACAAGCAGTGGAAGTTTAGCGGGCGATGAATGCAGTGGAAGCACCGGTGCGGAAGAGTAAGTCTCAGACGCGCGAGAAAATTGCCGAGCCCTGGCAGGTTGTCGTGTTCGATGATCCAGTGAACTTGATGGAATACGTCAGTCGGATATTGATCCGCATCTTCGGGTATTCCCGTGAGAAAGCTGATGCCTTGATGATGGATGTGCATACCAAGGGGAAAGCCATCGTGTGGAGAGGTGGGCGGGAAAGGGCTGAAATGTACGTCAATCAATTACACAGTGCGCAGCTCCACGCGACCTTGGAGAAAACGAGATGATTGTGCTCCCAACATTGAATGGCGGCATCAAATTGGTCATCGAAAGTGAGCAGGATTGGGACAATCTGAAATCCATCAGCGATGATGCCGCGGAAGACTTCTCGAAGCGCTTTTCGCTTTTAATGGATGAGGATTCGATGTGGGGCGAAATTGTGGAGCCTGAACTGAGGGATCAGTTTTCGAGTCAGGTAAGATTCGTGAAGAAGCAAGTGGAACTGGCTTTTGACAGTAGCGTCGATGATTTTGAGGAAGAGCTTCCTGAGATACCTATTACCAAGGAGGAAGCCGAACTTTGGTATGGTGCTCTTAATCAGGTCCGTTTGTCATTTGAGGAGAAATTCCGCACGGAGATCGAGGCCCTGAAGGAGACGGGGAAAATTGAGAATGGAGAGGTGGTGCGGGCGTTATTTCGAAATCAGTTCTACTTCGGGTTTCAAAGCGAAATTATGGCTCACACTATGGACTGAACAGGGCGCGCATTTCGTCGAGCACTTCCTCCACCGTAATTTCCATCATGCATCGATGATCGAGCGGGCACTTTGCGAGGAGGCATCCGCTGCAAGGAACATGATGACGGATGAACTGGTGTTGCTTCCCAAGCGGGCGTTTCCACAGCGGTTCGTTGGGGCCGAAGAGAACGAGTGACTTCGTGCCCATAAAGGCGGCGAGGTGGGGAATGGATCCGTCGTTGCC
>JAKMEV010000375.1:0-3071 GCA_022425785.1 Akkermansiaceae bacterium
CAAAGCCGGAATGAACGTGCCCCGTGTGCTGGATCTTATTCGCGCCTTCCGCGAAACCCGCGAAACTCCGCTCGTGCTTTTCACCTACCTCAATCCGATTTACGCCTACGGATATGAGAAGTTCCACCAGGATGCCGCAGCCGCTGGAGCCGACGGAATCCTCCTTCTGGATCTTCCGCCTGCCGAGGAGTTGGCTAATCCGGACTTTGCGCATGGCGAAGGACTTCATCACATTCATCTCATCGCCCCGACTACTCCAGATCAGCGAAAATCAACTCTCGCGCAAACTTCTAAAGGGTTTATTTACGCATTATCCAGAACTGGCGTCACCGGTGGTCATATGGCCCCTTCCGAGAGTATTGGAGCCCAAGTCGAGGAACTCAAGGCTATCACCGATACTCCGATCTGCGTCGGCTTTGGCATAACCACACCGGAGCAAGCCGCTATGGTCGCTAGCAAGGGAGACGGCATTATTGTCGGATCTGCCATCGTCAAAACCGTTCAGGACAACGCCGATAATCCCGAAGTTGCCAAGATCCTGAAGGACTTTGTCACCCCGCTCATCGAGGCTACTCATTCAGCCTCGTAATCGCTTGCATCTCCTGACAATCAAGACGATCACTCTCTCATGACCCTCTCCTTTACCAAGATGAACGGAGCCGGCAACGATTTCGTTGTGATCGACAACCGTGATCTCAACACCAACCTTACCCCTGAGCAAATCGCCCTGCTCTGCGACCGCCATCGTGGCGTCGGAGCGGACGGTCTTCTCGCCGTCGAACCCGCTGAAAGCGGGGCTGACGTCAAGTTCCGCTATTATAATGCCGATGGCGGCGAGGCCGAAATGTGCGGGAATGGCGCCCGATGCTTTGGACGCTACGCCTCCCGGGTTCTCGGTTGCGAGCGCGACGAGCTGAGTTTCGAGACTATCGCGGGTATCCTCACTGCCCGTTTTATCAATGATGACGTCTGCATCGATATGGCCGACCCCTTCAATCTGGAGATGAATTCCCCTGTGGATATCGATTCTCTCGGCGCTCAGGTTCACAATCTCAACACAGGGGTGCCTCATGCAGTGGCTATAGTCGACCATCTCGAGTCCAACCACATCATCAAAAATGGTGCACCCATCCGCTACCACGATCACTATTCACCGAAAGGCACCAATGCCAATTTTGTGGGCGTTCTCACTCCCGACCACCTCGCCGTCCGCACATACGAGCGCGGAGTGGAAAACGAAACCCTCGCCTGCGGCACCGGAATCACGGCCTGCGCCCTGATTCACCATCTTTTGACCGGAACCCCCTCTCCCATCAAAATCGACGTTCGTGGCGGAGACACCCTCTCCATCGGCTTCGAACCCAGATCCGACCAGACCTTTTCCAGGGTCACTCTGACCGGGCCCGCTGATTTTGTCTTCGACGGAGAGATTGCGATCTAACAAATCCCTTCTTTTCACTCCCGCCTCCCTGTGGTTTTATCTCAACAGATTTATGGAACTCGATTTCACAGACGCCTCATTCGACACCAAGGACTTCAAGCCCCATGAGATCGAAGAGATATTCGAGGATCCCTTCGCGATCCGCCTCATTCCCGACAACGAACGGGCCGACGGCGAAGTTCGCTTCTACCTCGTCGGCCGCACCATCGGGAATCGCGGACTTTTCCTCTCCTTCTGGACTAACGGAAAAAAGGCCCGCGTTGTGGCGTCCCGCGAACTCAGTGATGACGAGAATTCGTATTACGATCGCAAACTTGCCGAACTTAAATAACCCCCATGAAGAACATTTCCACCTGGAGCGATGTCCCGGACTTTGATTCGGACGAAGCCGAAAACGCCTTCTGGACCGAGCACTCGCTCAATCCACGTCTTATCAACGACTCGGTGCACTCGCCTGACTCGCGCGAATCCACTACGATTACCCTACGATTCGACCCACGCATGCTCTCCCGCATCAAGCGCATCGCCCGCTCCCGCTTTCTCAACTATCAATCGATGATGAAGCAGTGGCTCGCCGAGCGCATGGAGGAGGAAATGCGTCGCAGCGGCGACAACGACTAATGCCGGCCTTCACCAAGAGCGCCCGCTTCTGGACCATCGCATTCGGCATTTGGTTCATCGTCTTGAATATACTCTCGCACGGTTCCCACCTGCATGCGCCGGACGGATGGGCCTTCGATATCCCCCACTTCGATAAGATCGCGCACTTCGGGTATTTCTTCGGCGGCGCCGGACTCCTCTCCGCTGCATACTTTCTCTCAAAGCGACCTCCTTGGAAAAAACTCATCCTCACCGTCACCTTGACTGTTTCCGTTATTGGAATCTGGGACGAGTTCCACCAATCATTTTTCGAAAACCGCTCCGGCAACGATCCCTATGATTGGCTAGCGGATACTCTGGGAGCATTTTGCGGAACGCAGGTCTTTCGAAAATTCCACCGCAAGCTCCAATAAATATGCCGCTGTCACGAGAAATATTGATCCGCTCCGCTTCTGGACGTAGAACTCCCCCGTGCTTTTTGACAATCGTATTGCCCAGCTTCGTGAAGATCTAGAACGACACAACCGGCTCTACTATCAAGAGGCCACACCGGAGATTTCCGATGCGGAATACGATAAGCTCTTCCGCGAACTTGAGGACCTCGAAAAGGCTCACCCCGATCGCTACGATCCCAACTCTCCTACCCAGCGCGTGGGCGGAGCTCCGCTCGATGCCTTTGAGCAAAGAGAGCACCTCCTGCCGATGCTTTCGATCGATGACCTCTTCGCGGAAGAAGAGGTCGCGGACTTTCACAGACGTCTGCATAAAGGCTTGGGCGAGGCTCCCATTCCACTGACCGTCGAACCAAAAATCGATGGCGTAGCCTGTTCGCTGGTCTACCGCAATGGCTTGCTGGACTATGCCGTCACACGTGGCGACGGCACCCGGGGCGATGACATCACCGCCAATGTGCGCACCATCCGCGCAGTCCCGTTGACGCTCCCCAAGGACAAAGCGCCCGCCTTACTTGAAGTCCGCGGCGAGATCTTCATGCCTTCGCAAGGATTTGCGAAGTTGAACGAACAACGAG
>JAKMEV010000403.1:0-4051 GCA_022425785.1 Akkermansiaceae bacterium
GACGAGCATCATTTTAATCTTCAGGAAATTCAAACTTCAATTTGCATCGCGGTCTCCTTTGGGTAATCTAACACGTCATGAATACCATCCCCGTCCTCGCGAACCTCCTTCCTGTAATCCTTGCCGTCTTTGGAGTCCTCGTTCTCCTGGTGATCGGCCTGATCTTCGTCAATTTCCTTGGTTTGTGGATCCAAGCCAAAGCCGCTGGGACTCCAGTGAGCTTTCTTAATCTGGTTTTCATGAGATTCCGGAAAGTTCATCCCGCTACAATTGTCAACAGCCGGATCACCGCGGCAAAAGCGGGTCTGGACTACACCACCGACCAACTTGAAGCCCACTACCTTGCCGGTGGTGACATCATTAATGTCGTTCTTGCACTCGTGGCGGCCGAAAAAGCGGGCATCAGTCTCTCTTTCGACCGCGCCTGTGCCATCGACCTTGCCACCAAGGATACAGGCAAGACCGTCCTCGAAGCCGTTCGCACCTCAATTAACCCCAAGGTCATCGACTGCCCGAATCCGTCCGCTGGAATCACCAAGATTACCGCGGTGGCAAAAGACGGCATCGGTGTCAATGTCCGCGCCCGGGTCACTGTCCGCACCAACCTCGACCGCTTTGTCGGTGGAGCTACCGAAGAAACGATCATCGCCCGGGTCGGCGAAGGGATCGTGACCTCAGTGGGTTCGGCGGCTTCTTACAAGACCGTTCTTGAGAATCCCGACTCAATTTCCCACCTCGTTCTCGGCAAAGGAGTCGATGCCGCCACCGCATTTGAAATTCTCTCCATCGATATCGCCGACGTCGATGTCGCGGATAACGTTGGAGCCCGACTCCAAACCGAGCAAGCGGAAGCCGACAAGCGTGTTGCCCAGGCGAAGGCCGAAATGCGTCGCGCCGCTGCGGTGGCGTCCGAGCAGGAAATGTCCGCCCGCACCCAGGAGATGCAGGCGAAGGTTGTCGAAGCCGAAGCGACTGTCCCCATGGCAATCGCTGAAGCTTTCCGCAACGGACAACTCGGCGTCATGGACTACGCCAAGTATCAAAATGTCGTCGCTGACACCAAAATGCGTGACTCCATCGGCGATGAACCTAATGAGACCCAGTCCTGATGCTCGCTGAGATCGACATCAACCCCAATGTAATCATTGTCTTCGTGGCAATGATTATTGCCGGGCTCAAAGCTCTCATCGAAAAAAGGAATCAGCAAAATCAACCTCCCCAAGCAGAGGACGAGGAAGGCTATGAGGAACTCTATGAGGCCTATGAGGCCGAGTTGGCGGCGCAGAGACAGCAGCTACAGATTCCCGCAACCGCTCCACCGCCTCTTCCTACCCCCGTCCAAGCCCCCGCAGCCGCTCAACCAACTCTTCCTACCCCGTCTTTAGCTCAAGTTCCCGCACCCGCTCCCCAGCCGCGGAGGGTAAAGTTGCCAACTTTGAGCGCTGCGGAAGAAGCAGCTCTGGATCGATTCAACTCAAGACCCAATGGATCGCGGCGAAAAACCAGTTCCTTATCAAGCAAGACCCGCCTAAGGGCCCATCTTTCAAGCCCAACCGCAGCGAGAGAGGCTCTTCTCCTCGCCGAAATCTTCGGGCCGCCCAAGGCTTTCAAGTAAAACTGGTCTGGCCCAGTCAACAGAGCAGATTTCCTACTGCGGAAACTTTCCCATTATCACTTGCGATTATCTTGCGTTCATTTATGACACGCGCATGAAGCTCTCCCTAAGATTTTTGTCTGCGCCCTGTGGGCTTGCCTTCTTCTATTTCACTTCGCTAGCCACCGGACAAGAAACCGAAACCCTCGCTCCTGTGGTCGTCACAGCTTCGCGAATCGAGGAGTCCGTTCTCAATAGCGCCAACAGTGTGTCCGAACTTACTTCGGAGGATTTCGCGAAGAATGGTTCGCGCACTCTACCTGAAGCTCTGGGAGAACTCCCCGGTGTGATGGTTCAGAAAACCGCGCACGGACACGGCTCACCCTACATTCGTGGTTTCACAGCCTTCCGAAACCTCCTGCTCGTCGACGGCATTCGCTTTAACAACTCCATTTTTCGCGAAGGTCCCAATCAATACTGGAACACCATCGATCCCTACAGCAGTGAACGGATGGAATTAGTCTACGGCCCCGGCTCCACTCTCTACGGGTCAGACGCCATTGGCTCGACGCTCAACCTATTCTCGAAGAGCTCTGATTTTAAAAATGAAGACCACGGGGAATTCTACCAGCATGGAAGCGTCCTTTACCGTTTTGATACCGCCAGCGAGAGCCACGTCGGACGACTCGAGCAGGAAATTGGTGAGGGTGGAAAATACGGTCTCTACCTGGGGTTTAGCACGAAGAATTTTGGGGATGTCCGTTCGGCGGATATTGGACGTCAAAAAAATACCGGATACGATGAAATGGGTTACGACCTCCGCTTTGACTACTCCGTTTCAGAGAATACCACCCTGACATTACTTCACCAAGACGTCTCACAAGACGACGTCTGGCGAACTCACAAAACAATCTACGGAACTCCGTGGCAGGAAAGCGCGGTCGGCAATGAGCTCCGCCGATCTTTTGATCAGAATCGTAACCTGTCCTACCTGCGCCTTCGCGGAGAGGAAGCCTCGGCTTGGCTCGACGTCTATGAAGCTACGCTCTCCTTCCAAAGAACCGAAGAAGAGCGCTTCCGGATTCGAAATGACGGGCATCAGGATCAGCAAGGATTCGACGTCGACACCATTGGAATTGCGCTCCAAATGGAATCTGACTGGAACGGAGGAAGACTAGTTTACGGCTTTGATTTCTATCGAGATAATGTCGATTCCTTCCGCAGAGACTACAACCCAGACGGAACATTCCTCAGCGAATCTCTCCAAGGCCCCGTGGGGGACGATGCCACCTATGACCTTCTTGGAGTCTACCTTCAAAATCGCTGGGAGATGGACCAGGTTACCTTGACTCTTGGAGGGCGCTACACCTGTGCCGAAACTGTAATCGGACAAGTTGAGGATCCAGCGACTGGCAATGCTTTTTCAATTGACGAATCATGGGACTCTGCAGTTTTCAACTTCAGAGCCAACTACGAATTAAACGATACCAATTCTATTTACGCCGGTATTTCCTCAGCCTTCCGTGCCCCCAACCTCTCAGACCTTTCTCGGCTCGACTCGGCGCGCTCAGACGAGATCGAAGTGGCCTCCCCCGGCCTCGATCCGGAAACCACCCTCACCTACGAAATTGGTCTGCACCACGAATCGGACCGCGCCCGATTTAATGCCACCGTTTTCTACACCAACATAAGGGACGGCATCACCCGAACGCCAACCGGAGCCATCGTAGGAGGCGAAACGGTCGTCATCAAACAAAACACTGGTGATGGACACGTCTATGGAGTCGAACTTTCCGGTGGTTGGGAATTCACCGAAAACTTGAGTCTTTTTGGCAATTTCAGCTGGATCGAAGGAGAGCAAAAAACCTTCGCGACTTCAGCTCCCATTCTCTCAAATGAGCCTCTCAGCCGACTCGCACCAGCGATGGGTCAAGTGGGAGTCCGCTGGACCCATCCCGATGACGAATTCTGGATCGAAGGCCTGGTGAAAGCCGCGGCCAAAGCCGACAAGCTTTCCACCCGTGACAAAGCCGACACGCAGCGTATACCGCCAGGCGGAACGCCATCCTACATCGTTCCGACTGTTCGGGGCGGTTGGCAAGTTACCAAGGATACTCTCTGCACTCTCAGCCTCGAAAACCTCACCAACGAGGACTACCGAATCCACGGATCTGGCCTCAATGAAGCCGGTTTTAATGCTACGCTCTCTGTAACACTAACCTGGTAGTTCACAAGGCAAGTTCTCCGAACTGGAAGCACTACCTCACCGAGGAAGGAATGTTTCGCGGAGCGAGTTCGCGCTCTTGGAAAATATGCTGGGGGCCGTGTCAAAAGGCTAGCTGAGTTGTCTACTGTCGATTAAGCGACATTTGCATCATTCACTTCTGTCAAAGATTTCGTTTCCATTGTTTTCGCCGCTCACCAAGTTGTGGTCGAGGCTTGTCCGAAGGGCCACAA
>JAKMEV010000422.1:0-3409 GCA_022425785.1 Akkermansiaceae bacterium
GCTGCACTCTCGCTTCGCACCAAGCCCGGGCCTGAATCTTTCCACTAACGTCCTTTGACTCTCCGTATGAGCGAATCACAAAACTATCTGATCTAGCCGAAAGGGTTGAACCAATAATTTGCAACACGTCACCTTGGGTCAAGTAACCCGGAATACCCCAAGCTGTTGAGGGAGGCTTATCTACCTGTCTGAGACGAGTGGAATCCGAAATATTTGCTTGGCCGGGGACAGTCAGATTGACGTCCGGTAATTCATAATCCCGGTTGATTGGATACTCCGAAATTAGGGTATCGTTGATTCCGGCCCGATAGATCGCAGCTTCGATTGCGCCCTCTCTCCCTGTTTCATCCATGGTCAGTCTGCGATTCACAAAATCAGCAAGCCCAAAGAAGGGCGCTCTTGTTTTCACCTCGTATACAATCGCTTCGGCAAGGGCATCGATTTCATCAACCTGCAAACTCCGGAATCCATCGTAGGCAGCCTCATTAATACGATCTCCAAGGTAATCACGATTGTCCTTACTCAGAAGTCTCGGATAAGGAGTGACCCCTTTACTTCCGAATCCAATATCCCGGGTTGATGAAAGAATGGCTTTCCATGCCTGCTTGCTGGTCGAGTGCACATCAAATGCACCTTCAAGACTCAAGCGCGAGGCGGCACGGTGGAAATCAAGAAGGTCACCAGATAAGTCCTCACCTCCATCAAACACTCCAAAACGTCCGTTTGGCAATGGATTCGCTCCGGGGTCATCTGCAAATCTCTGCTTCTGATTAATCGTTCCCGTTGAAACAAAGAAGTCATCCCAAAGATTGAAGTTCAGCTCAAAACTCTGATCGTAGATCAGATTGCTCTCCTTCATTGTGTCGAACAGAATAGTGCGAATCAACCAGGCCCAATACTCGCCCTCGAATTTCGATCCACCACGACTCCCCCGTCCCAGGAAATAACCATTCCAACCGGTATATTTTTGCTCGGAAGAACCATCCAAAACCGGGCTGGTTCCCGTTCTTTCGACACGCGGATCAACAAGTGAGTTCCCGATGGCATAACTGGGATGCCACGCAAACTCCGATAACTTCAAATGTCGCAGATACGAAATTGAGGGTAGGCCAACATCCTTACTCGGGAGCTCAAAAGCAATCAGGCCAGACGGCCCGGCATTAGGCGAGGTAAACGGGAAAGTTGTGTTAAGACCATCTCTCGAAACCGGAGTCATGTCGCTGAAGGTCACTTCGGTATCCGGGAAATCACGCATATAAATCCCGTGGAAATATGGTGGAGTGTCGCTCACATTATCAAAGGGAGTTCGAGTGTAATAGGCCCCCCGCAAATTCCAGGTCCCCAGCGCCGCACTTTGTAGGTGAGCCCCATCAGTCTTGGTTAATTTACCTGAGTTCAAAACATTGGATTTAGTCTCTTTCCACCACCTCAGACGAAAGCCATCTCGGGTGAACACCGATGGCTCCGGCAGTCGGTCAAAACCAGTGGTGATATCGGTTACCGGGAAGGAGGTAATCAACTCAAGAGGCAATTCGTCAGATCCCCCTGCCTGCAGAGAGATGTTTGCCACGGAAAACAAAGGCAACTGCGCAAAGGTCGAGTAGTTAATATTCGTCCTTCCTTCGTTGAGCCTCAATGAGACCATGTAGTTATCCGCCCCATTAATCTTACCGGTATCAGGCACTTCCCGCACCGAAGTTGGCGGAGAGTCCAATTGTAAATCAGAAATCAGCTGACCTCTCACCCTCTGTTGTCCGATATAATCCTGATAGAAACATCTTGAGGCAGACGGCGCGACACTTGCAGACAGGCGATTGTTACTAAAATTAATCGCATCCAAGGGAGCGGAAACAGATGGAGAGAAGACGAGCGATTGACCAGCTGGGATGTTGGAACTCGGAATCTGCATGAAAATCATGCCGGAAAGGTTACCACTCTGACGGCCTGCCCCTCCCGGTGGCGCTCCGGTCTGGCCAAAGTAAATATTCTGATACTTCAATCCAGTTGCAGTCGTCACCTCAATTCGTTTGTTACCATTAACAAACAACTGGCAGGTCATTGCCGGCACCTTCAAGTCAACACTATAGGGATTCCACAACGCCACTCTGGGATACATACACAGGCTCAAACGATACTTGGCGGTTGTCCCCGATCCCACCTTCTTGTAGCCGACATTGTAGTACATGTTGGCCTCCGTCAGGAGAGGAGTAATATTTGGCTTGGTGAATGGGGTGAACGCCACCGTGCTCTTATTGGTTCTGTCATAGAAACCGTCTCCATCGTTTGCCGACGGTGGATTTCTCCATCTTTCCGGAGTCACCTGATCCATCGTTTGTCGATTGAAACTATTAGTCTGAGAGAACAGAAACCATTCTCTGAACACCCCGAAAGTCGGCGCAATTTCTTTGTAGCGCGCAGAGTCCCAATCAAACCCTCTAAACCCAGCCATTTTTTCATTGATTGGCCCTACCAGGAAATCTTCATCATCAAGCCCCTGATAGTGGGCCGCTTCAGAACTAAGATCCGGAATGCTGCCGTCACTCAAAATGTAGGCGGTCAAATCACGCTTGAGTCCCCCGTCACGAACATTGGCCAAAACTCCCCGCGAGTATCCTGTGATATTGTGGAAGTTGTCCTTGATCGCCTCTTTGTTCCTGGGGTGAACCAAGGCCAACGTATTCAGCGTAATCAACTTGGCCGCCTCGTCTTCAACAACGTCAGCAATACCATCGATAACTGCAGCCTCGACGTCCTGGGCATTAATCAGTCGCTGAATTCCTCCCCCTTTTCCATCGATCGTCTCCTCACGGTGAGTGTCGGCCACGGAGACTGCCGCTTTCGCGCCAAGGGAACCAATCCAAAACCCATAGCCTCCCAAATCGCGGTAATCTTTAGTGCCATTTGGCAAGAGCTTTTCTTTCTCAGTGGACACCCGCTTGACGAAAACCTGATCATCCAGATTATTCACTGAACCCGGTCCGACGATGTTCACCTGTTCATCGCCGCTTCCCAAATTTGCATTAATCGCATCTAGAAACTGTCGCTTACCCGACATCTTGCCTTTACCACCCTCGTTTCCGCTCACCAGATATCCCTTTACGACGTCTCGGGCCCGGTAAGCCATTCCTCCTCGGGCGTCTGCCATCCCACCGTTATACTCATCATCCCGGGTCCAAGGGCTGCCGTTTTGGTTCTCCTCGTAAACCGTGGAAAAAACGCCCAACCAGTTGGGATGATCCACACCGTCAATTCTAAGGGAGTCGGGTTCGCGATCCAGAATGGACGCACTGGCCGAAATCCGGCGATCGGGACCCATCTCACGCTGCAACTCTCCGAAGGCAATCATCAATCCCAGACGAGCATTCGCGCGAGCTTCCTCCCGAGCCCAATCATCACGAGCCGTTCGCAC
>JAKMEV010000430.1:0-7563 GCA_022425785.1 Akkermansiaceae bacterium
GTTGGTGAAGGTAGCGGAGTCGACGGGGAGAGTAACCTTTCAAACGGGAGCCGAGGTTTCCAAGCTTAACCCGGGCGTGCCCCGTTCTTCGATTACGTATGAAATGGATGGCGATGAATGCGAGGTCGATGCTCGCTTCGTCCTGTGCAATGCCTCCGCCCAAGTTCTCGATCGGTTGACTGGCGTTAGTAGCAGCGTCGGGACGGATGTTGTCGAAGGAGCTGGATTTAAGATCAACATGTTGCTGGAGAGACTTCCGCAGCTCCGCTCTGATCTTTATCCTGCCAGTGAGGCCTTCGCGGGAACTGTTCATATCGACGAAGGCTATGAGCAGATGATGGAGAGCTATCGGCAGAGTATGTCCGGTAAGGTGCCCGAGAGGCCTCCGGGGGAGATCTACTGCCACACCTTGACCGACGATTCCATTCTATCTGATGACTTGAAGCAGCGCGGTTTTCACACCTTGACTTTATTCGGACTCGACATGCCCTACCGACTTTTTGAGGAAGACAACGAACGCGTGCGGGGAGAGGTGGTGGCAAAATATCTGTCGGGGATCAACCAACACTTGGACGAGCCGATCGAATCCTGTTTGGCGAAAGACGCCAATGGCGATCTTTGCATTGAGGCGATGAGCCCGGTCGATCTCGAAAAGGCAATCCACTTGCCCAAAGGTAATATTTTCCACGGCGACCTGACTTGGCCATTTGCCGAAGCCGAGGATGAGGTCGGCACTTGGGGAGTGGAGACTGTTCATCCACAGATCTACATTTGTGGCTCGTCCGCGAAGCGCGGAGGTGCGGTGAGCGGGGTTCCCGGCCACAATGCGGCCAAGAAGGTTTTAGAAGTCGTATCAGGAAGGCGAACTTAATACCCCGATCTGCTCATCCCTCTGCCCCGAACCCGGTGAAAAACTCGAGGCCCAAAAAGAGGGTGACGCTTGTGCTTGATAATACGGATTGGGCCTATCGCTGTAACATGGACATTCTAGCTGGCCTACAAGACCTCCGTCCGTGTCGAAGGGGTTTCTCCAACGCAATTTCGCCAAAGGTATCGGCAGGGGCATGCGTCCCGTTAGTCCTTTCCCCGTTCCCGGTAGAGCGTCGGGTCGACGACTACGGCCAATGCGGTTATGTCGAGCGATTTGTCAAAGAAGCGGTTCAGGCGATTCGCCACGGAAAGAGGATCGCGGATTGCCTCTGCGTGCTGGACTCTGATGCAGGGGATTCCGCGATCTGTAATTACGGTCTGGATATTTTGTAGTTGTCCGAAGAAGACCTCGGCAAGGCGGGCTTGATCGAGTTCGGCACCTTTACGTTGCTGGCGGTCGAGCATGGCGCGTTGTGAGGACACGACTTCTTCAAGAGCCCGCTCCATGAACACGATGCGATAGTGAGCGGGCGTGCCATCAATTTTACTTGGGAGCAGCGGAAGGAGTTGCGCCACAATCTTGACGACCTTGCCCTTTCCCTCGCTGATCCAACCCGCGTCGCTGCCAAGCTGCTTCGCTTTTTCATATTCATAATAGCCCCTTGGGTTTGAGGTGTCGGCTTCGCGAATTCCATCGGTGAGCGGAGGAAGGCCTCCTGCGACCAGCATCTGCATCATCATCGAGGTCCCCGATCGCGGCAAACCTGTTACAATGGTGATGACCTCGCTTGGGTCGACCGATAATCCGGGCTTGGAAGATATCGCTACCGTATTTACGACCGGCTTCGGGTGGGAAGACGGTGAATTCTCCGGTTTGACGGCAGGATTACGACCCGTTCTATTCTGATCCTGTAGCATCTTAAGCTTGAAGGAATGTGTCGACGCAAGATCCCGGCGTCCAAGCTTGGTACGATAAATCATCGCGAGGTAGCGATGGGCCGCTGGCGTGTTCGGTGCCAATTTGAGGCAGGTTTGGAACGCCTCCACGGCTTTTTCGTATAGGCCAAGTCTTGTCAGCGTCGCACCGAGTCGAAGGTGTGCTCGGGGCATGTTGTGTATCAGTTCCACCGCGCTCAGGGCGTGGTTGGCAGCCTCCTCGTGGCGCTTCAGGCGCGCCAGGACGGCCGCCAGCACCTCGTGGGTCTGGGCGTTGTCAGGGTCGATTTCGAGGGCCTTCTCGCAGGCCCGCACCGCTTCATCGTTCCTACGCATGCGGAGATAAGTTTGGGCCAGCTGTAGATGTAATCCGGGCAGTCGTGGATCGGCTTGCTCCGCTTTGCCCAGGTAAGAGAGGGCTTTTTTAAAATTACCATCCATGGCCTCCAAGCGTCCAAGCAGCAAGCAGACTGTCGGGGCGGCGCGTACGTTGTAATGGCGGATTTTATCGACTGTTTTTTGTAATTGACCTCTGCGTTGCGCGAGAAATTCCTCCTTATCGAGCGGGGTGAGAGTCTCGATGTTTCGCGGTTCGCGCTTCTCCTCTCTGGTTTGGGGTTCCTCGGCACCCACTTGCTTACGGTGTCTCTTTTCCTGTTGCTCTTTCGCGGTGGCGATGACCTCCTCGGGCTGCTCATCGATTTTGCGCAAGGCCTCGTTGAGCTGTTCGATCTTTGTGAGATTTCTCTTCTCGATCATTGTGAGCAAGCCCTCGGCCACCGAGCGGGTTTCTTCGAACCGACCTTGTTTTAGATAGACCCGGGAAAGCTCGAGGCCGAAACGAGTTTGTTCGGGGGAGTCCTGGTAGAGTTTCTCCAGATGACCGGCGGCCTTCTCCAGCAATCCTCCGTCCTGACAGGCACGGGCGAGGTTGTAGTTTGCTTCGCGCGAAGCGTCTCTGGCTGCCTTTTCCTGGTTCTCGTCGGGCTCCTCAATGTATCCGAGTTCTACCAGTTGGCGTAAGGCTTCCCGTGTTGCGAAGGGGTCCTGTTGCTCGCCCTTTGGATGCATTCCCGCCTCGCCGGGCACGTCTTCCCAGCTAGAGATCATCTTTGGAGGATGCCACCACTGGTCGCCGATCACGTGCGCCATCGGCTTCCCATCCATGTCCTCTCCCGCAGAAAGCCCAAGCAAATTGAGAACGGTAGGGGCGATGTCGAGTAAGTTGGCACCGTAGATTTTCTCGCCCTTTTTGATGCCAGGACCGGTCATGGCGATGATTCCCTGATCCCGGTGCCAGATGGCCGGACCGCCCGGCTCTGTTGGCGTTTCCCTTGGACGAAGATGGTCGCAATGGTATCCGTGATCCGAACAGAGAATGAGGGTGGTGTCCTCCCCGGCAAGCTCCATCAGCCGCCCCAGCATAAGGTCGTGGAACTTGTAGCAAGCCGCCATCACGTCCCGATAGATTTCAAACTCCTTCTCGCTAACGTGGGCCATGCGCGGCGGGTGATACTCCATGAAGCCGTGGCCGAAGTGATCGATGGAATCGTAATAGACCCCCATAAAGTCCCAGTCGTTCTGTTGGATGGCATAGGTGGCAGCGTTGTGGACGCTGAGCATCTCTGCGTAGAGCTTCGCGAACATTTTCAATCGCGGGTCTTTTTCCTGGTCGATTTTCGTGGCCTGGGGGATGAAGAACTTAATGGCCTCTGCGGTCACTTCTAGAGGGTGAACCCTTAGTTTAGCCAATTTCTCGCGCTGTGATCCGGGAAATATACAGCCATCGGATAAGGGCGGGAGAGAGCAATGTTGAGGATTTTTTTTGTCGAGGGGGACTTTTTGAAAAAGGTCGGAGATACAGATTCCGTTGATCGGTTCGGCGGGATGTCCCACGAACCAGGAGACGACGTTGGTGGTCATTCCTTCCTGAGTCAGGATATTCCAAAGCGCCTTGCACTTACGAGTGGTGCTAGAGGAAGGGCGCACTCCCTTGCCATCCGGCATCGGTTCGGTAAACCCATGGATTCCGTGTTTATACGCCCGCTTCCCGGTTCCGATTGAATTCCAGAGCATCGGGCTGAGGACGGGCTTGAGCGTCGCCAGATTTCCCCGGGCTCCCCTGTCCAGAAATCTCCGCATGTTCGGCATTGCCCCCTCGGCGAGGTATTTGTCGATGAGTTTCCAGTCGGCGGCGTCCCACCCGATCAATAGGACGCGTTTGGCGAGGCGTTTTGGTTCGATCATCGGTCGATCTGATTGAAAAACGAGAGGGTGACGACTGACAATCGCCACACCGTGTGAGTGCTCCAGTTAGGTTGTGAATATTATCTAGCAGGGGAATAAGATAAGTGATTTCCCAGGGAGTTTCAAATTAGATTTCCTCCTCGATACGGAAAAACAGATCAGGTTCTTCTGTCAGAGTTTCGAACAAGGTGAAGGTCACTGTGATGTGATCTGTATCTCCGGGATTTTCGTCATCGGCTGCGGTGATACCGTCATCCAGATCCTGACTCCAGTCGCTCATGTCGGTTGAGTATTTGACGATGTAGGTTGTGGCGGTAGTTTTCCGCCATGTCAGGGTCACCGTATCGGCATCTGTGTCGTGTTCAAATTTGGTGATGGTTAGTGGTGCAGGAGCTGAATCGGTGGGAGGAGCAGATGCGGCCTCCGGGGTGTCATTGTAGCCAAAGGCGTGAAGCGTTGCGGTATTCAGGGCGTCATTGTAAGTGATGTCGGCCCAGCCGTAGTGGGTGGCATTGTCGAGTTTAAAACGAATTCCAACAAATCCCCGGGTGCCCTCCAGGTTCCAGTTGTTCAAGTTCGCATAGTTGCCAAGTGAAGAGGAGTCGGCGTTTCTGCCGAAGGTTTGGTTCTCGCCGATTTGGGCACCGGCTGCAAGCAGGGTGGCGTCTGACCCAACACCTACGAAGGCGCCGAAAGTACTTGAGGCAGGAGTGTAGATGTAAGCTCCGTCAAAATTTGTCAGGGCAGCGTAATTGCCGATCAAACGCATCGAGCCCGGAGTTGCGTTTCCCTCATCGCTGGCGGCGCTGGCGGTTTCGCCAGTTACCATGTTGAACAGAAGACCGGGATCATCCCCGACTACGATGTCGGGAATATCCCATATCACCTCGGCAGCCCCGGCTGTATCTGCCACCGAGGCGGTCGCTGCGGCAACAGCCGAGTAGGCACCGAGACGTTTTGCTAAATTGAAATTATAGCAGGATACTATTTGGTGTTCTTTCATTTGGATTATTGATTGCTTCGCCTGAAAAAGTGCAAGTGTTGCCTGCTACAAAGTCCGATTATAGCGAAAACCTATCGTATAGGTGTTAGATTGTCCAGATTTCGATACGACAATTACCCTCCCTTTTGCGGCGTGTTGACGGTGATTCGCTAAGAGGACAGCTTCGGTCTTGCAAAGGTCTGCGACTGCCGTTCAAAATGCATTAGTGTTTGAGTTTCGTTCTGTCCCATCGCCAAAATGGAGTAACTCCAATCGGTGGAAGAAGTTGCTGGCTCGAAGAGAAAAGGTATGAGTGAGATCACAAGAAGAGACTTTGTTAATGGGGCCCTATTAGCTGCAGGAAGTTCCCTTTTGCCCAATGAAGTGGTCGCACAGCGCGCGCTTGATTCATCATATTATCCTCCTTCGCGGACCGGGCTGAGAGGGAGTCATCCGGGTTCAAATGAGCACGCGCACAGCCGGGCATGGGGTCCGCAATCTGACTGGGGAAAAGTTAGTGAGTCGGCGGAGATCTACGATCTGATCGTTGTTGGTGGAGGTCTCAGCGGGCTTTCAGCGGCCTACTTTTATCAGCAGAAACATGGGCGGGATAAGAAGGTCTTAATTCTAGATAACCACGACGATTTTGGGGGGGCACGCCAAGCGTAACGAACATACCATAGATGGGGATACCCGAATCACCTACGGCGGTTCGCAAACTCTGGTTAAGCCTCATGAAGGTGGTGAAGTTGTGCTCCAGCTTTTCAAGGAAATCGGGGTTGATCTTGAGTTGTTCAAAACGGCCTATGATCGAGATTTTTTTAAGAGGCACGATCTTGGGGCCGTGACTTATTTTAACAAGCAGGTTTTCGGGCGAGACAAGGTAGTTAGGCGTCCGTATTGCAATTACCCGAACTACATCGAGGGTTTGCAGGGTGCCAGGCTGTCAAGTGCCGAAGCCGCCCAGGAGGCAGCTTTAAGTGATCGGGGGAAAGAACAATTACTTCGTGTTCTCAACAGTGGATTACATTCAATCAAGGTCCCCAAGGGTGAGTTGAAAGGCTATCTCGATAATACATCGTACTTTGATTATTTGAAGAACGTCCTGGGTGTTGATGACCCGGGTGTGCTGAGGATGGCCAGGAATTCCGGCCTCGACTGGGCCAGCACGGGAGCTGACTTGCTGAGCATCCGGGCCGCCAAGGATTGCGGAGCACTGGGATTCTCGCAAGTGGCAGTCTACGATAAGGAGAATCCATATATTCATCATTTTCCAGATGGTAATGCAGGGGTCGCCCGGGCCTTGGTTAAGAAGATGATTCCCAAGGTGGGAAAGGGGAAGAATGCCGAAGAGCTGCTGCTTTCGCGATTCGATTACTCTGAATTGGACCAATCCGGGAATGCCGTGCGAATCAGGCTGAATAGTACTGTGATTGAGGTGCGACATGGTGGTGTCCCCAAAGATTCCAGTGAGGTGTTCGTGACTTATATCCAGAGCGATAGGCTCTTCCGGGTGAAGGCTGGAGCTGTCGTTCTGGCTTGCCATAACAAGATGATCCCACACATCGTGCCGGACCTTCCGAAGACGCAGGCGTCGGCATTAAGGCTGCAGGAGAAGAGTCCGTTGCAGTATACTACGGTGGGTTTGCGGAATTGGAGAGCGATGAAAGAGAGGGGTATTGGTTTGGCCATGTCGCCCGGGAATATGCACCAGGCAGTTCTCATGGATTTCCCGGTAAGTATGGGGGGATATCAATTCACGAAGTCACCGGATGATCCTTGCGTGATTCAGATGATTAGCTGTCCCTACGGAGAAAAATATGGGACGCCCCGAATCGAGCAGTATCGAGAAGCCCGGTATCGGATGCTTGGTTTGAAATTTAGCGATTACGAAGAAGAGATTCGGAGTCACCTTGGCGGAATGCTTAACGGGGAATTATTTGATTTCGACAGAGATGTTGAGAGTATTGCGGTGAATCGCTGGGCGCATGGTTACACCACAGGAGGTCCGGGCAATTCGACAAGGATTGGTCGCCAGCCATTTGGTCGAATTACTATCGCCAATGCCGACTCCGCTCCGGAAGCCGACGCCAAGGCTGCAATCCTGATGGCGCATCGGGCTGTCAAGGAATTGGGGTGAGTGGTACCGCCATTGGCGTAGTTGTTGTTTAAGATGATTGATGTGATTTGGATGCGAGATCGGGCGGTGCGAAAATTTCATCAGAAATGGGCTTGGTGAATTTGGAAAAACAGGGTCAGAGGACCGAGGGGAAAGGGATTTAGCTTTTAGTCGCTGGCTGATCGGCTTAACACGGTCTTGCAATGGCCAAAAAACCTGTAGTTTTGATTATTCGTGACGGTTGGGGTGTGAATCCCGGTGGCAAGAGGACGGCGAAGAAAGACGGAAATGCCGTGGAGTTGGCAGCCACGCCATTTCACGACGAAATGGAGAAACTTTACCCGAAAGGTTCGCTCTCGGCGTCCGGACTGGATGTGGGGCTTCCCGACGGGCAGATGGGGAACTCCGA
>JAKMEV010000442.1:0-13715 GCA_022425785.1 Akkermansiaceae bacterium
TTTATATTCCACGCGACTAGCAAGCTTGCACCCTCACCCGATTTTCCGTAACTTCCCCTAAATGGAAAGTTACGAGATCTTCAAAGAAGCCTTCAAAAACTCGAGTCCAAAGGAAATTGCGAGTGAACTGGGGGTCTCACTTTCCCTAGTTTACAAGTGGGCCCAGGAGCAATCAGAGACCGGAAGTGGTTCGCGCAACCCCTTGGACCGCATACTTGAAATCATTCGCCTTACGAAGGAAGAACGAATCATCGAGTGGCTCTGTGAACACAACGACGGCTATTTTGTTAGAAACCCGGAAAGCAGCTGCGAAAAAGGATTCGAAGTCCTCCCCGCTACCAACGAGATTGTGGCCCAATTTTCCAGCCTGCTTTCTCGAATCTCCCGAGCTGCACGCGACAACTCAATTACCCAGGATGAAGCCCAGGAAATTCGCCAGCAGTGGGATCGCTTGAAATGCTACGGCGAAGGCTTTGTTCGCTGCTGCGAGGAAGGCGATTTTGAAAAGATGGCGGAAGCCGTCGAAGAGGAAGCCCCTCGAAGAACGCTCTACTAATAATGTTGGCCTGCTTAAAGCGACACCCTTGGGCCAGCGGCTGGGAAATCGTTTTCCGAATCCTCTTCATCAGCGCCCACCTTCTTATTCTTTCAGCACTCGGGAAGCAGCTCTTCGAAATCGAAGGATTCGGAGCGTGGTCCATCAAAGAGGTCAACGAATGGGGCGGTATTTTCCTAAAGTATGCCACTATTACCACGATCATCGCAGCCGTCCTCTTCCCAATCAGACTTTCCTTTTACTTCTCCGGACTCATCATGGGCGGACTCGCTATGATCGGCCTCAAGGAGGGACGGGATATTAGAGACCTTGCCGAAATGGAGGGCAACATTCCTGATCTCGAAAAGCTGGTAAAGATCCTACCAGCCGGGGATCAACTCATTCTTGGTCTTAAATTCAGCGTGGCTCTTGTCATCACCGCCACTTTGGTGCAGGCCGCGCGTATTCTCCTCTCGGTATTTTCAAAAAAAGCTTCGTAGGATTACCCTGCGAAGCCCTACAAAGTGTTTCGAGAAAACAAGATTTACTTAAAGGTCACATTAACCCGGGCGAAACTTCCACCGGTAGGAATCAAGCAGGTCGTAATATAACCTCTACCAACATAAAACTTGGTGCGAGTTCCAATCGTAGCTGCTCATTCGTTGGGGTTCACATCAAGCTGAAACTTGTTCCAAGCCGATGCGACGGAGTCTCACGCAATCCCACTTCTCCAAGTGATATTCTTACTGCTCCCACAAACGACCCGCACGAGTTCTTCTTCCTCAGAATGAAAGAGCGATAATTTCTACGGTTTCTCTCCCCGCACCGGAGTTTTATAGCCTTCGATCTTGTTTCCCTTTCGGGTTAAGTCAGCACCTTCCCTCAGCCAGACTCCGCTTCCGCCGTTGGCTCCTTCAATGCGATTATCAATAGCGGTCAATTTTCCCATTAACAACACTCCGGCGATTCCGCCTCCCTGAATAGTATTCCCGGTCATTGTAACCTCGGCTTTCGCTCCGACCATCACCATCGGCGGCATACCACCTTGGCGAGAGAACGAGTTGCTTACCACCACCACCTTGGCCTCCCCGGGAATGCCAAGCCCCACGAGTTTATTACCCAAACAAATATTATTTACCAAGGTCGCAAACGATCGCCCACTGATTCCAATCCCAGCCTTTTCGTTTAGATTAATTTGATTCCTCAGAATCTCAGCCGAGGCCGACTCCAAGCCAATCCCGGCCGCCTTATTTGATTCGCAACGATTTCCTCTAATAATCGCAGACGCTCCATCACGACACCCGATCCCCGCGAGACCGTTTTTCTTACACCGGTTCCCAATAATGATCGGCGTCGCCTTCTCCTCAACGCCAATCCCAGCCATCTCGTTTTTATAGCAGTCATTATTCTCAACAATCGGACTTGTTTCACTGCCTGTCCGAATCCCAATCCCCGCCTTACGATTTTCATAGCAACTATTCCCCCGCACGATAGGACAAGCCCCTTCACTCACTCCAATCCCTGCGCGGATATTTCGGTAACACGTGTTCCGGGTCACGATTGGCGAAGCATTATTATGACCGATCCCGGCGTAGAAATTCTCGTAGCAGGTATTCGAGTCAATGATAGCAGCCGAGCCCTCCATCGAGCCAATACCCGCACCCATATTCCGGTAACAAACATTCCCTCGAACCAAAGGTGCGCAGTTGGCCCCTTCTATTCCCCGAATCGCAATCCCGGTGTCTCCAATGTGATGCACGATGTTGTTAACCACCGAACAATCCACTCCTTCAATCGCAATCCCCGGGACCCCAAATCCCCCGATATGTTCATGCGGCTGGTCAGCCCCCTGATTAACCCAGCTCTTCTGCCACCTCTCCTCATCATACTTCCCCACACCCGTCACCGAGAAACCATCAAGAGTAGCACCAGCTGCCATCATCACTCCCGGATCCTTTTCTGAAACTTCACTCCCATCGATAATCGTTTTCTCCGCCCGCTTGGCATCGAGTCCACCTTTGGACTTCTCCCCAAAACTTCTCACCCGGATACCGACCTTCAACTTAATCCTCTCGGAATACGTCCCCGGCGCAACCAGAACGATATCGCCTGGCTCAGAGGCATTAATCCCCTCCTGAATGGTCTTAAAATCGCCTGGGACCTGAATAATCTTTGCCGACATCACCGAAATCATGCAATACAAGCACGCAAGAACTGTTTTCATCACTCCCACTCCGCCTCCCAAAAGCCTCATTGTCAATAACACTCTCAGAGCAAAGGCCACATGGCCGGCTGAATAGAATCTTCCTTCTTGTCTCCTCACTCAAAAATTTTAGAATACAACCAAAAATGAAAACCCCAATTCTCGCGTTCACCGCCCTCCTTCCTCTCATGGCCAATGCTGCCAAGTATTCCGTTAGCTCGAAACCCTTCGGCGAAGTCGATGGGAACCCGGTTGAACTTTACACCTTCACCAATGAATCTGGAGCCAGCGTTTCCATCACGAATTACGGCGGCACAGTGACTTCACTCATCGTTCCCGACCAACACGGCAAGTTAGGCGACGTCGTCCTCGGCTTCGACACAGTCGCGGAATACGTCGAGAAAAGCCCCTACTTTGGCTGCATCACCGGACGCTACGCGAACCGTATCGCACAAGGGAAATTTAAAATTGATGGCAAGGAATACACCGTCGCCAGCAACAACGAACCCAACCACCTCCACGGCGGCCTGAAGGGCTTCGACAAGAAAATTTGGAAAGCCCGCATTGGAAACCGAGGCAACACACCAAGCCTAACACTTACTTACACCAGCCCGGATGGTGAAGAGGGATACCCCGGCGCACTCTCCGCTACCGTGACCTATTCCTGGACCCAAAGCAATGCCCTTCGCATTCGCTACAAAGCGACTACCGACAAGCCCACCGTCCTCAATCTGACCAATCACAGTTACTTCAATCTCGCAGGTGCAGGCAGCAAGACCGTTCTCGATCACAATCTTCAAATTAACGCCGACCGCTACAACCCCATCGACGCAACCTCGATCCCAACCGGTATTGCGCCCGTCAAAGGCACGCCTTTCGACTTCAACAAGTCCACCCGAATTGGTGACCGCATCGAGCAAAAAGACGAACAACTCAAAAACGGAATCGGCTACGATCACAACTACGTCCTCAAGGACAAGCGCGATGAGAAGCTCGCCGTTGCCGCTATTGTCACCGAGCCCGACAGCGGCCGCGTTTTAACTGTCTCAACTACCGAGCCTGGCATTCAGTTCTACTCCGGAAACTTCCTCGACGGGCCCAAAGGCAAAGGCGGGAAAGAGTATCCTCACCGTTCCGCGCTTTGCCTAGAATCCCAGACCTTTCCCGATTCACCCAACCAAAAGACCTTCCCCTCACCAGTCCTTCGTCCGGGCGAAACTTACACGCAGACCACCATCTACAAATTGAGCACCTCCAAGTAAGCCACCACTTCGCTCAATGAAATTTGCTCTCTGTAACGAGACCTTCCAAGACCGTCCTTTCGCCGAACAATGCGCCGCTGCTGCTAAGCATGGCTATACCGGGCTCGAAGTTGCGCCTTTCACGGTCGCGCCTGAATTCGACGCCACCCGACTCAGTCTCGCAGGAGGAGAACAACACCTGAAGATTGCCCGCGATCACGGACTCGAAATCATCGGACTCCACTGGCTCCTCGCCAAAACTGAAGAACTCAACGGCGGACGAGGCTTCCACCTCACCAACCCCGACGACACCCTGCGCGCAGCCACCGCAGACTACTCGCGCCACCTCGCCGACCTTTGCCATTCCATGGGAGGAAACGTCATGGTCTGGGGTTCCCCGCATCAACGAAGTCTCGAACCGGGCTGGGATCACCACGACGCCACCCAACGCGCCGCCGACCTTCTCAGACAAGTCTCCGAGCATTGCGCTTCTCTTGGTGTCACCATCGCGATGGAACCCCTCGGACACCCGGAAACCAACTTCCTTAATTCAGCCAAAGAAACGGTCGCACTCCTCAATAAAGTCGACCATCCCAATTGCCAGCTTCACCTCGACGTCAAAGCGATGTCGCACGAACTCGACGCCAACAATCCCGGATCACCAACGCCCGAAGGCTCCACACCTTCACGCGAGGAAGTTGACAATCACATGGCCGACATCGTTCGCGACTTCCACGAACACATCGCACACTTCCACGCCAACGACCCCAACCTCCTCGGCCCCGGTATGGGCGAAGTCAATCATGAGCCAGTCGCCAAGGCTCTTCGCGCAGTGGACTATCAAGGTTGGGTTTCGGTCGAAGTCTTCCGCTACGACCCATCTCCCACCGAGATCGCCAAGACCTCCATGGAATACCTCCAAAAAATTTACCGTTAACTCAACATGAAACAGTATCGTCTCAATCGCCTTTTTAACTCCAAGTCCAACCGTTGTTTCGATGTCGCAGTTGATCACGGCTTCTTCAATCAACCGGGATTTCTCCAAGGCATCGAAAGCATGCCGCAAGTCATCGAGACTCTCGTCGATGCCGCGCCCGACGCGATCCAGCTGACCGTCGGACAAGCCAAGCACCTCCAGGAAGTTCGCGGACGCTTAAAGCCCAGTCTCGTCCTCCGAACTGATGTGGCCAACATCTACGGCGAGGAACTTCCCTCCTCCCGCTTCAGCCTCATCATCGAGGAAACTATGCTTCAGGCCGTGCGTCTCGACGCCGCTTGCGTCTGCGTCAATCTCTTCCAAATCCCAGGCGCTCCCGAAGTGCACGAGCAATGCGTGGAGAACATCCTCAAGCTCAAACCGCAGGCCGACTACTACGGCATGCCCATCATGATCGAGCCCCTCGTTTTCCAACCCAACGCCGAGGCTGGAGGTTACATGGTTAATGGCGACCTTACCGAGATTTCCCACCTTGTCCGCCAAGCCGTCGAACTTGGGGCAGACATCATCAAAGCTGATCCCACCGACGACGTGAGCCTCTATCACAAAGTCGTCGAAACCGCCGGCGGCATTCCCGTCCTTGTTCGTGGCGGTGGCCGTGTCAGTGACCGTGAAATCCTCAAACGCACCCAGGGTCTCCTCCAACAAGGAGCCGCCGGAATCGTCTACGGTCGCAATGTCATACAACACCCCAATCCACGCGGGATCACGCAAGCTCTCATGGCCATGGTCCACGACGAGACCAGCATCGAGTCTGCTATGGAGATGATTTAATTCCCCATGAAAACGATCAACATCGGCATTATCGGAGGCGGCCTCATGGGCCGCGAAATGGCGAGCGCTTTTGCCCGCTGGTGCGCCCTAACCGACATTTCGGTTCAACCAGTCCTCGTCGCGGTCGCCGATTTGAATCCCGACGTTTTATCCTGGTTTGACATCATTCCGAGCTGTGCGCAAAAAGTCACCGACTACCACACACTGCTGGCCAACCCGGAGATCGATGTCATCTACGCCGCCGTTCCGCACAATCTCCACGAGAAAATTTACCTCGACGTCCTGAACGCCGGCAAAGATCTCTTCGCCGAAAAGCCCTTCGGCATCGATCTTCCTTCCGCAAACCGCATTGTCGAAAAAATTAACGAGAGCGGTTGCTTCGTGCGCTGCAGTTCGGAAATGCCTTTCTTCCCCGGAGCACAACGTGCCCTCGAAGTCGCTCACTCCGGTGAAATCGGTCGCGTCCTCGAAGTCGTCTCCGGCTTCCATCACAGCAGCGACCTCGATCCCACTAAGGCAGCCAACTGGAAACGCCTGAACGCAACTTGCGGCGAAGGCGGTGTCCTCAACGACCTCGGCATGCACGCCTGTCACCTCCCCCTGCGTCTCGGCTGGAAACCTACCCGACTCTTCGCCCAACTTCAAAAAGGCTACCCCATGCGTCCCGACGGCAAAGGTGGCACAACGTCTTGTGACACCTGGGATAATGCCATGCTCCACACTTGGACAAGCATCGAATATGAAGAAGTTCCCCTGCGTCTCGAAATGAAACGCCTTGCTCCCGGCGCCACCAACACCTGGTTCATCGAGATCCTCGGCACCGACGGCGGCGTCCGCTTCAGCACCGCCGAACCAAAAACGCTCCACCTTTTCGAACGAGGAAAAGAACAATACTGGAAACGAACCGACCTCGGCTTCGGCACTCCATTTAAAGCCGTCACCGGTGGAATTTTTGAACCCGGCTTCCCCGATGTCATCCAACAAATGTGGGCCGCCTTCCTCATGGAACGCGAAGGATTGTTAGAAGATCGCTTCGGCTGCGCTACACCAGAGGAAGCCCTCGCCACTCACGAAATTTTTGCCGCCGCGCTCGAGTCTCAACAAAACGGAACCGTCGCCTCCCTCTAGCCATGGAACGCCAGGGCATTCTCGCAGCAGGCAATTTCATCGTCGATCAAGTCAAGATCATTGATGCCTACCCCGAGCAAGACACCCTGGCCAACATCCTCAGCGACTCCAAATCCAACGGCGGCGGTCCCTACAACGTCCTCAAGGATCTCTCGTCCATGAGAGTTGGTTACCCCCTCGAAGCCTGCGGCCTCATCGGTGACGACGACTACGGCCGCTGGATTCTCGACGACTGCCAAAACAATGGCATCGACACGAACCAACTCCACACCACAACCGAACGCTCGACCTCTTACACCGACGCCATGTCGGTCCACGGCACCGGGCGGCGCACCTTCTTCCACCAACGCGGAGCGAATAGCCTCTTCGATGTCGAGCATCTCGACTTCACCAAAACAAAAGCCCGCATTCTCCACCTTGGTTATCTCACCCTCCTCGACGCGCTTGATTCCTTCGATGGAAAGCAAACCCGCGCTGCTCTTGCCCTCCAAAAAGCCAAAGAACACGACCTCGAAACAAGCGTCGATATGGTCAGCGGCGAAAATCCACAATTTCGCGAAATCGCTCTCTGCGCCTTCCCTTTCACCGATCACTTCATCATCAACGAACTTGAAGCCTCGCATATTCTCGGGACAAGCCTCTCCGCTGACAATTCCGAGGCCCTCTTGCGAGCCGCACAGGAACTTCTCGAACTCGGGGTGCAAAAAACAGTCACCATCCACACCGAGCACGGAGCGGTTTGCGCGTTCAAAGCCGGCGACACCTTCACCCAAGCTTCCCTCAAACTCCCCGACAACTTCAGCAAAGGAGCCACCGGTGCTGGCGACGCCTTCGCCGCCGGACTCTTACACGGACTCCACGATAGCCTCCCCATCCCAGACCGCCTCCAACTCGCCGTCTGCACCGCCGCCGCATCTCTAACAGATCCCAGCCCCTCCCAAGGCCTCATCCCCACCAGCCAATGCCTCGAACTCGCCCAAGAGTTCGGATTTGTAGACTTTTAAAGCCAAGTAGCCGCGAAAAAAGAAGGGTGGTTCCCCAGAACCTCCCTCCACGAGGACCACACAATTCCGCAAGCCAGAACAACCGGACACTCAGAGGGTTGTTCCTCGCCTCCGCTCCAAAAGTAAAACTATCGGCTACTCTACCCTTGTTGAGCAGGGACAAAACAGCGTAACTCTCTCTCATGAGATTCGCAGTTCTCGCCCTCGTATTGCTTATTCAAGGCAACCCATCCTTCGCCAAGAAACCGAACATCGTCGTCTTCCTCGTTGATGACATGGGATGGGGCGATCTCGCTTGCTACGGCAATAAGATCATCAAGTCACCCAACCTCGACAAATTTGCGACTGAGGGTGTAAAGTTCACGCAGTGTTACTCAGCTTGCGGAGTTTGTTCTCCATCACGTTCCGCCATTCTCACCGGACGTACTCCCTACCGCAACGGCGTCTGGCGTTGGATCCCGGGAGGACACCCCACTCACCTTCGGGAAAGTGAAATCACTCTCCCCGAACTTCTCAAAGAAAATGGCTACGCCACCTGCCACGTCGGCAAGTGGCATCTCAACGGACATTTCAATAGCGACAAGCAACCGCAACCCAACGACCACGGATACGACCACTGGATGGCGACTCAAAACAACGCTACGCCCAACCATAAGAATCCCAAAAACTTCGTTCTCAATGGAAAGGAAATGGGGTTCCTCAAAGGTTTCTCCGCTCCTCTTGTCGCGACAGAAGGAATTCGTTGGCTCAAGGAAGACCGCGACAGGGAAAAACCTTTTCTCCTCTCGGTTTGGACCCACGAGCCACACCTCCCCATCGAGTCAGCTGAAAAATACATGAAGCCCTACGCGCACATCGATGACGAAGGGATCCGCCAGCATCACGGCAACATCACCCAGCTCGACGACGCCTTCGGAATCGTGATGAAGGGACTCGATGATCTCGGCCTGCGCGACAACACCATTGTCTTCTTCACCTCCGACAACGGCCCCGAAGGCCGCAGACAAACCGGCCGCACCCAAGGCTCCACCGGAGGACTTCGCGGTCGAAAGCGCGACAGCCACGAAGGAGGCATCCGTGTTGCGGGTCTCGTTCGTTGGCCGGGCCAAATCACGCCCGGGACGGTAAGCAAAACTCCCGTCATCGGATCGGACATCTTCACCACTGTGCTCGGCATCGTGGGCATCGATACCCCGAAGGATCGCACCATCGACGGAGCCGACATCCGCCCGGCCTTCAAAGGCGAAGCCGTGCAACGCAAAGTCCCGCTCTTCTGGCGCACTCACATTGCTCCCGAGAGAAGCCGCGCCGCGATGCGCATTGGTGATTGGAAAATTGTTGCCGACGAGACGCTCACCGAATTCCAGCTCTACAAGATCGAAAAGGACTGGCAGGAGACCACCAACCTTGCCAAGGAAAAGCCGGAGAAACTGGCCGAAATGAAAAAGAAGTTCATGGAAGTCTGGCAAGGAATCGAAGCCGAAGGCCCTCGTGAATGGTGGGAAGGCGAACCCACCAAAACAAGCAGCAGAAAGCCCGAAAAATCGGCCAAGCTCGGCGAGGGCAAAGACAAATCCGGCGACTGGCCCATCGTCCTCGGTGGAACCGTCACCAAATCAGATTTCGGTTACCGCCTCACCTCAAAAGGCGAAGCCGTTGCCCTCCGAAAACTCGACAAGCCACTCTCCGGAACCGACCGCGCTGTCTTCAAACTCGACTACCAAACCGCCGTCGACGCCGTCACAAAAAACGCCTTTTTTTGCTTCGGCGACAAACCCGACAACAACAGCCTCATTAAAGTCGGCACTGCCATTGGCAAAGGCACCCACGAGATCTTCCAAGGTGGCTGGATCAATGTCGGACGCGGCACTGCGAAGAAAGCCAAGTTCGACACCAAACAAGAATTCACCGCCCACATCATCATCGACCTGGGCAAACGCGTCGTCATCCTCGAAGTCGAAAAAACACGTTTGGAACTAAAGCTCCCTGAAGCCATCGAAAAGGTAAACTACACCGGCCTCTACTCCAAAGCAACCAGCAGCGACTTTTCTGCAATCGAAGTCACCAAGTAGAACCCGTCCAGCAATCACCCGGGGCCCATATTGAATGAATCGTCAGGCCCGAAGGGCCGATCTAATTCGGGCGGCCGCTCCTCCCTCTACCCTTCGCTACGAAGGGTTGCCCCTTTGGGGCGGAGAGAGCTAAATACCCGGCTTGCGATCGAGATAAAAAACGATGCTCCCCTCTCGGGAATCACCGTTTGGAAAAACATCGCTGAGCGAAAGCTTAGCTGATGAGATCAGGCCAATCTTCGGTGTGGAAAAACTCGCCTTCGGGCTTGTCGGTGCGCTCGTAGGTGTGCGCTCCGAAGAAGTCACGCTGGGCTTGCAGCAAGTTCGCCGGGGTGCGCTCGGCACGGTAGGCGTCGTAGTAGCTAAGAGAACCTCCGAAGCTTGGAACCGGGATACCATTGGTCGCGGCGAGAGCCACGACTTCGCGCCAGTCGCTTTGTCCTTCGTTGAGAATCTCAGTGAAGAAGGGGCTGAGCATGAGGTTGGTTGGAGGAGTCTCGCTCTGGTAAGCCTCCGTGATGCGGTTGAGGAAGCGGGCACGGATGATACAACCGCCACGCCAGATCTTGGCGATCTCGCCAAGCTGCAGATCCCATCCTTTTTCAACACCGACCTTGGTGATGAGGTCGAGTCCCTGGGCATAGGACACAATCTTGGAAGCGTAGAGCGCGTTGCGCACTTTCTTCACAAGGTCTTCCTTGCTCATCTCAAGATTGAAATCCCAGTTACTTGGCCCCTGAAGGATTCCGGAAGCAACCTTACGCTGGTCGCGCATGGAGGAGAGAATACGTGCTTCGACCGAACCGGCGATGGTTGAGAAAGGCACGGCTTGCTCAACAGAGCCCATGACGGTCCAACGTCCGGTGCCTTTTTGGCCGGCTTTATCGACGACGAGGTCAACGATATCTTTACCAGTTTCAGGATCCTTCTGCTTAAAGATATTGGCGGTAATTTCGATGAGGAAGGACTCGAGGTCTCCGTCGTTCCACTCGGCGAAAATATCGGCGAGTTCTTCGTTGGAGAAACCAGCTGCTTTAAAAATATTGTAGGCCTCACAGATGAGCTGCATGTCACCATACTCGATGCCGTTATGCACCATCTTGACGAAGTGACCGGCGCCACCTTCTCCGATGTGAACCACGCAAGGCTCACCATCGACCTTGGCCGAGATGCTTTCGAAAATTGGCTTCATAACTTCCCAGGTGGAAGCAGGTCCGCCGGGCATGATGGAAGGTCCTTTAAGCGCCCCTTCTTCGCCACCGGAAACACCGGCTCCGATAAAACGCATTCCGGCTTCCGCGCAATACTTGTCGCGACGCTCGGTATCTGTGTAAAGGGAGTTTCCTCCGTCGATGATGATGTCACCTTGATCGAGGAGAGGAATGAGTGAAGCGATGACCGCATCGACAGGACCACCGGCTTGCACCATGATCTGGATCTTTCGGGGAGAAGCGAGAGACTGAACGAAGTCTTCGAGGCTTTCGCATCCGACGAGGTTCTTGTCGGGATTTTCTTCGATGAACTTGGTCATCGTGGCGGTGGTCCGGTTATAAACCGAAACCTGAAAGCCGCGGCTTTCCACATTAAGCACAAGATTCTGGCCCATCACGGCCAAACCAATCAATCCGAAGTCACTTTTCTTTTCCATGGCAATGTCCTGCTCTTGGCAGGGGCGATTGCCTTAGCGACACCTTCAGAAAAAGGCAATGGCAATCTATGAGACAAATTTTCGAGACGCTAACATCCCCCATGAGCCCCGCTTATTGAAATCTCAACGTTTGGCTTCCTCGACATCTCGGGAAATTTGCTCCTTGAGAGCCTCGACTGACTCAAATTTCCTCTCCTCACGAATCTTCCGTAGAAAGGCCATTTCAAGAGTCCAACCATAAGCATCCGGCACTTCGTCGGAAAAGAGATTCACCTCCAATGACCGCGCCATGCTTTTGTCGACGGTTGGTCGCGTTCCGATATTTGCCACTCCTCTGATCCATTGACCCTCCCAGCGTCCTTGAACGACATAGACTCCATTCGGCGGAAGTTGCTCGTCTGAAACAGCGACATTGGCCGTCGGAAATCCAAGCTGGCGTCCGAGTTGGCGTCCTTGGATAACTTCACCCATCACGGAATAGGGGCGACCTAACATTTCCTCGGCAGCGATAAGATTTTCGTCCCGCAAGGCCTGACGAATTCGCGTGCTACTAATGCGTTCCCCTTTTTGCATCACTGCTGACACCGCATGCACTGCGACCCCGGCTTCATCGCCCCATTCCGCCAGGTATTTCATATTTCCTTTGCGGGCTTTGCCGAAATTCCAATCTTCACCAGCGGCCAGACGCCTGACTCCGCTCGCCAACAATTCATCGGCAAAAGCACGGGCTTCGCCCGAGGCAAACTCGCGAGAAAATTCGATGACAACCAGAAAATCAACACCAAGCGTATCAAGGATTTGCATTTTGTGCTCCATCGTCGCGAGAATCCGGCGAGGTGCGCGACCCGGCGCGAGAACCTGCACGGGATGCGGTTCAAAAGTGAGCACTCCGGTGCGTCGACACCCCCGCGCGGCATCAATCACGCTACGGTGCCCCAGATGAACCCCATCGAATACTCCAAGAGCCAAACCGAAATCTGATTCGGCTGCTCCGAGTTCTGCGAGACTATGATAAACCTGCACGAGGAGAATGAAGGCTCAATCCCACCGAACTACAAGCCTAGCGATTTCGACGTTTCTTTCGAAGATAGGGCGGGACATCAAGGTCCTCGCCTTCAATGACGTTAGGCTGCTCTCCTTCGAAGCGGCCTTTCGGCCCACCTTCGAGAAGAAGCTCGGCTTGGCCGGCACCCTTCTTGGGGTTTTCGGCTTGGGGTTCCACGACAACGGGCTCAGGTTCTTCCTCGAGAGTTTCTTCGACTTCCGCGGCGGCCTCAGGCTCCTCTTCCTCCACCACGCGGAGTTCCGGTGATTCAAAATTATGTCCTTCATCATCGAGTTCAGGAATTTCATCGTCCTCTTCAGCTTCGACAACATTCTCTTCCTCGACGATCTCGTCGTCCTCCACAATCTCCTCGTCCTCCAAACCCTCCGGCTCGGCATCGGAAATTTCTTCCTCAATCGACTCTTCCGCCAACTCCTCCTCGAGTCCTTCGATCTCAATCACCTCGACCTCTTCCGGTGCTGCGAATACTTGAGCCGACTGCAGTCGTTCCTCAGGCAGCGCACTAATGATCGTGACACTCAGCGCTTTCCCCATCGCCTTGTCCGTCGCGGCTCCGAACAACAAATGGGCATTGTCCGGGATGTGCTTGGTCAGACCTTCCATGAGAAGCTCGATTTCAAAAAGAGTCATATCCTCTCCCCCACAAATATGCACGAGAACCGTAGTGGCATCTTCGAGCAAGGATCCACTATCCAGAAGTGGGCTTCCCAACGCGGCCTTGAGCGCGATTTGCGCACGATTATCTCCACGCCCCAATCCGGAACCGAAGAGACAGCGTGAGCGGGTCGTCTTCAAGGCTGTCATCAGTTCATCGAGACCCACATTGATCAAACCGGGACGCAGGACCAGCCGCGCGACTGCAGTAATACTATCGGAAATCATTCGGTCGGCCGCAGAGAATGCCTCGTGAACACCCTGCTTCGGCAGCACCAGCTCACCCATGCGGGTATTGTCAAAAGTGACCAAGGCATTGGTCAGAACCGCCAGTTGGTTCAATGACTCTTCAGCTTGAATACGTCGACGATTCCCCTCGAAGGCAAAAGGCAT